>JACRLA010000382.1 GCA_016215145.1 Chloroflexota bacterium | reverse complement strand
GTTGATCTCGCAGGCAATCAAGGAATGTGGCTGGATATGATTAAATAAAAAGCGCGAGACCAAATACAGCCTCGCGCTTACCTGCTTACCTGTTTACCTGACTACGTACACTGCTTCGTCTGCCTCACCACCAACACCACCTTGCCCTGCACCTCAACGTTACTCGGTTCAACCATGATCGGTCTCATAGTGGGATTAGCAGGTTGCAAACGTATCTTGCCATTCTCTTGATAAAAATACTTGAGCGTGGTCTCGTTGCGATCATTCAACCACACCGCCACCATCTCGCCGTTGCGCGCTTGCTGTTGGCGGCGCATCACCACAATATCGCCATCGTTCACCATCGCATCAATCATCGAGTCACCGCGCACTTGCAGGGCAAAAAGATTTTCGGGGTCTTTCACCAACGTGCGGCTGATCTCGATCACTTCATCAGGCGCAAAGGAGGCGGCGGCGTCAGGTACATGCACCGGTTGGCTGGCAAAGATGCGCCCGGCAATCGGGATACGAATCAGTTCTGAAAGCGCGTCGGCTTTTTCCTGCAGCGACTCAACCAAACGCAAACCACGCGACACCTTGAGATCGCGCGTGATATAACCTTCCTTCTCCAACTTATTGAGGTTATAGTTGACCACCGACGTTGAGGTGATGTTAACCGCCTCACCGATCTCACGAATGGTGGGCGGGTAGCCCGACACATTCTGGAATTTGCGAATGAAGTCAATCATATCGCGCTGACGATCCGAAAGTTTACCTTTTGCCATAACAACCTCCACGAGCGTTTGAACATACGCTCTATGCCGCACATTATATAAGAACGCAAGTTCTATGTCAAGTTTGCTTGACTATGATCTATGGGGGCGGTTATACTGCAACGCAGTCGGCGGGGTGTAGCGCAGTTGGTAGCGCACCGCGTTTGGGACGCGGGGGTCCGCGGTTCAAGTCCGCGCACCCCGACTGAATCACCGATCTCTAATCTCCAATCTTATCCCAAGAGGCTGGAGATTAGAGATTTTTCTTTTTTAAAATCTCCTTCGTCGACTCAAACGCCAACGCTGGCAACTCGTCCTTCGCAAAAAATCCAACCTCATCCGCGTCGTCATTCGCGGCGAGCGTGCCACCCATGACTCGCCCCCGATAAAAAATCACAAAGCTCGCCCCGCGTGTGTGTTCGAGTCCAGCGATCACATCCAACAGCTCGGTCACTTCAACTTTCAAGCCCGTCTCTTCCTCGCACTCGCGCGCCGCCGCCGCGCGCGGGTCTTCGCCCGCATCCACAAAACCACCCGGCACCGTCCACAACCCGCGCTGAGGATCGTTCACACGCCGCGTAAGCAAAATTTTTCCATCACGCTCCACCACCACCGCCGCCGCCACTTTTGGATCGTCAAAATGAATGTGACCACACGACGGGCACACCGGACGCAACTTGCCATACTTCTCGCGCCGTTCCATCTTCCCCCCACACTCCACGCAAAAATTTATTTCCATGCGCGGGCAATCAGCGAAAGAGCGATCAAGATAAACAAGATCGATCCCAAAATGATTTGGGGGACTCGCAACGGGGATGCCGCCGATTCCTGCGCCGCCGCAGAAATAGGTGTAGCGATCACTGCTGCGGTAGCCGTGTGTGTCGGCGGAGAGATCGTCGGGGTCGGAGAGGGCGTTGCTATCTGATCAGCAGGTTGCGAACTACGAACTGCGGGCGCGAGAGCTTGCGCCGCCGGAGTCGCCGCCTTTGGCAATTCGGCTGCGCCCGCCGCGCCAACAGCGGGAGCGGCTAACACCGTTGAAGTTGCAACCGCCGAGATCGCCGCAGGTGTGCGAGTCGGCGTCAACGTGATCAGCGTTTGTTGATCGGCCGCTTTCATCGCCGCTTCAGGCGCGGGGGCTTGCATCGGCGCAGAAAATTCTACGCGCGCACTCAATGGCGCGCGAAACAGATCAACACTGATCACCGCCGCAAATAAAATCGCCGCCACTGCGGTTGACCAGTTGAGGATCGGAATCCAGTTGAACGTGGATCGGGATCGGATCGTTTCAGGCTTAAGGGTGAACGAGCGAGGCGGCTTCACCGTTGGCAAGGCGCGCAGTTGATTCTGAATCGCGCGCAGGTCGGCAAGAGTCCGTTGAAGTTTTGAATCCGCTTTGAGACGCGACTCGATCTGCGCCCGATCTTTCGGCGCGAGTTGATCATCTAAATAAGCGGAGAGCAGTTCGAGGTCGGTCATGGCTTACCCTCAAGACGATACTCGGCGGGCAAAAGTTCCGCGTGATGCGAGAAACACTCGCGCAGTTTGGCGCGGGCGCGAGCGATGCGGCTCTTCACCGTGCCGAGCGCGACGCGCATGGCTTTAGAAATTTCGTCGTAGTCCATCTCTTGAACGTCACACAACACAATTGCCAGGCGTTGATCATCAGGCAAGCGGTTGAGGCAATTTTGAATCACCTGTGCCAGATCGATTCGCTCGGCGTGGGCTTCGGGCGATTCGGCGTGAGAGGTGAGTTGAGGGTCGGATGAATCGGGGTTGAGTTCGAGATCGGTCAGCGCGTCGAGCGACGAAGCAGGTTTGCGTTTGCGGCGGCGCAGTTCATCGTAACAGGCATTGGTTACGATTCGCATCAGCCAACCTTTGAACGATCCGCCGCGATAGCCTTTGATATTTTTGTAAGCGGAGATGAATGCTTCTTGCGTGGCATCCGCCGCCGAATCTGTTTCGCCCATAATTCGATAAGCGACGTTATAGATCGGCGTTTGATATTCCATCACGAGGCGGTTGAACGAATCGAGATCGCCGCGTTGGGCATGTTGGATGAGGGCGGGTTCGTCCATTGAGCGAATGATACCGCAATAGGACTCTTGGGGCTTGACCGCCCTTTTTATTTCGGCTATATTAGTGTCAATTCAACACCTAAGGCGCGGCGCGCCAATTTTTATAGCCGATAAAAGTGTATAAGATACACCTTTCACAAGGAGACCCAAATGAAGTGGAACATCACCTCACCCGTAGACCGCCAACGCTTTGACCCGCAGGACGTTTTTGAGGCGGGCGTCGCCCAACATCACATCGCCAACACCGCCTACCCCATTGGGCATATCACCACCATGCGCCCCTACAAAATTTTGCGGCAACAGATTGATTCGTTTGCGCCGCAGGCTTGGGAGGGCATTGATGAACTAGGGCTATACGTTCATATTCCATTTTGCGAGACGCGCTGTTCATTTTGCGAATACACCGTCGTTGACCCGCGCGAAAACCAAAGCGCCGAAGATTCGTATTTCGACTTACTCCTCAAAGAGTTTGAGATGTACGACCAACGACTCGCCACCAGCCACAAGCAACTAATCGGGTTTGACATCGGCGGCGGCACGCCCACGGTGGCGAAAGTGGAAAACATCGCGCGGGTGATCGAAGCGGCGCATCGTCATTTTATTTTGCCGTCCAATGAAACGATCAGCATTGAGACCACGCCGAAGATCGCCGCGCGTGAGCCGCAAAAGATTCGCGCCTTGAAGTCGTTAGGCATCGGGCGCATCAGCATGGGCGTGCAGATCATTCAGCCGAGTCTGTTGAAGGCGTTAGGGCGCACGGGTTCGGCGGTGAATTTAAATTTTGCGGCGCGCGATCACATCCGTGAAGCGGGCTTCCAAAAGTTCAACGTCGATCTGATGTATGGCTTCGCGCGGCAATCGTTAAAAGCGTGGGGAGAAACTTTGGCGCACGCGATTGAACTGGGACCTGACTACGTCACACTGTATCGCATGAGATACAAAGGCACGCGCGTCGCGGCGCAAGCCTCTAACGTTGAGTTGGCGCAAGTGAATGAGATGTCGGCATTGGCAAAAGAAATGTTGAGCGCGGCAGGCTATGAAGCGAACCCCGGCAAGAATACGTATAGCAAAATTAAAGGCGATGTGGGGACGAGCGATTATTTGCGCGACCGAGTGATTCACGGCACACCCTACATCGGTTACGGGCTGGGCGCACAATCGCTTTCGCATCAAACGCTTGCTTACAATTCGGGCGCGGCGGGGAAGGCGTTAAAACTGTATCAGCAAAAAGTTGAAGCGGGGCAACTGCCGATTCAAGATTTGTACTATCTCTCGCGCGAAGCGGCAATGGGTAAGATGATCTCGGTCTCGTTTTACTTTGGCGAGATGAACTTGAACAGCTTCGAGAAAAAATTCGGGATCACATTAGAGTAAGCATTTCGGGATTAGGTGGCGTTGGTCTTGCGCGAAGGGTTGATGGAATACAACAACGCAACCTTACGTTTGACTCCGCACGGCGCAAAAAACTATAACGGCGTGATTGCTTTGTTCTACGCGCCTGCCGTCAAAGAACATCTCCTCAAACTCACGCGCGGCGAAACGGTGAAGGCGCAGAGGGGGTGGAGGAAGGTGTGGCAGCCGCAGTGGGAGTCGTTAAAGTTGGCGACGGGTTAAAAAGTAATTGGTAATTAGTAATTGGGCGTGCATCACCAATTACTAATTACTTCTCAGCTATGTTTGACTTTGCAAATATTTTATTCGCCGGTCCCTGTAACGCGCGCTGCCCGTTCTGCATCGGCAAACAGATTGATGCGCGGTTGAGCGTGAACAACCTCAACGAGTTCCCGATTCGCAATTTGGATCCCTTCGTGGAGATGGTGGTCGAACACGATATTAAACAGATCGTATTTACAGGAACGACAACCGACCCGCAGATGTATCGGCACGAAGGACGTTTGCTGGAATGGTTGCGGAGTCGGCTTCCCC
>JACRLA010000381.1 GCA_016215145.1 Chloroflexota bacterium | reverse complement strand
GATCTCGTTCCATTTCTGCTGTTGATTCACAAACGGCAAAAAGGATCGCTCGCGTCCGCGCAGACCGTCCAGGGTGGGCAACGGTTTAACGGCTGGGGTGAGAGTCGGCAACACCTGAGTGGGAGCCGGTGGCGGAATCAGAGTCGGCGTGGGCGGCGGCAGAGTCGATCTAACCGTTGTGGGCAGAGGGGGACGAGTCGGCGCGAGGGTGGGAGTTGGCTCCAGAATCGAGATCGTGCATGAGGTGATCAGGATCGAGATCGCCAGAGTAAAAATTATTTTCTTCATACATAGCCTCCACCTTTTATTTTGCCTAGCACCACCCAAGAAATCAATCCCGCTTAAAGGTGAGTGCCACTTACACGCCCGCCGCCTTCAACACGCGCCGCGCGCGCAGCGTGACCCATTTGCTGGCTTTGCCTCTATCAGGGTTTGTCCAAATTTTTGCGTTGAGCGTGTGCCGCTGTCGCCAACGTCCATCGGGTTCGCGTTTGGAGAGGATCAAGTCAATGGCATTTTTGAGTTTGGGATGAGTGGCGTAACCGGCTTCGCTCAAAGCGAGCATCGCTTCCAAAACATCCGAGGTGTACGAAAGTGGAAAACCGAATTTAAACCACTCGCTGCTGACTCGTTTAGAGTAAGGGTAATCGGCTTTCGCCAGATCGCGGCTCAACAAAAATTCTGCCGCCATGCGCGTGGCGGCATCCACGCGGGGAGACCGCATCCCCTGTGGAAGTGCGGCGAGCGCGCGCAGCGATTTCACCGCGCCCCAGGCGCACGGTTTCTTCGCATTCACGCCACATTCAAAATTGGGACCCGAGACGGTAGAGGCATACCACCATTTAAAATCTTCACCGGTGATCGATCCTACCAACCACTCCACCGCGCGCTGCAGGCGATCATCATCGGTGTAGCCCAACGCTAACAGCGACCAGATCATATTTCCGTTTAGGCAATGCACCGCGCCCATCGGTATGGCGTTTGCCATCGCCGAGAAGCCGCCGTGTTGAGCGGCTTGGGCGTGTGCTAAAAGATATTCGCAGCCGCGCTTCACTTGGCGATTGCGGTTGTCTGCGCCGAGTTCAGCCAGAAAAAGAATCTGCCAGTCGGTGGACTCGTACTTGGGAGAATAACCATGACCCGGCTTTGCCCAAAAGCCTTCATCGTCTTGCGCGGCAAGAATTTCTTTCACCGGCTCGCTACGCATAATGGCTCGCCGCGCCGCTTGCACGTCACGATCTTCTTCCGCATGATCCAGCAAGTATTTCAAAGTGAAGTAACGGACGGATGGATTTTCTTTTTCTAACAGCCAGTCAAGAATAGAGTCGATCATAGTTTGCCTCTTCCTCCGAGACTTCCGAAGTCTTGAAGACTTCGGAAGTCTTTACTTGCCTTCTACCACCTCTTGCAACTTTTTTAAATTCGTATCCGTCGGAAACCCCACATCATCCCAGTGATACGAGCAGCCTACATAATCGAGCAACACACCTTGCGCGGCGATGTGCGCTTCATCGGCGTCCCAGCCGCCGCTCCAATTGGTGAGGGCGCAAGAGACTCCCACCACGCCGAGTCGGCTATCGCCCGCGCCCGAACCAAACACGCGCAGTTCGTCGGGGATGATGTAAACGTCGAAGCCGCGCTTCTCGCCAAGTTTGGTGATCTGATGCACGCGGCACGACGGCGTGCAGGCTTGGCACTTCGCGCCGTAACGAGTTTGGATGGCTTTGCATTTATCTTCGGGCTGGGCGCGCATACAGGGCGGCACGATCACAATTTTTTGTTGGGCAGAGAGGAAGCGTTGACGATAGGCGCGATTAAGAATCTCCGTCCCCAACATGCCAAGATGATATTCGGCGCGCGTGCGCGAAACAAGTTCGGAGTCGTAACGTCCGCGATACTTGGGCGCGACTTTTTCTAAGAACGTTGGAACTTGCGGCGTGTATTTGCCGAGGACGATCTCGCTTGAGGCAATAAAATCGCTGGCGATGGCAACACAGCACGCGGTGATATGGCGCGTTGAGGCGGAGCCGATCTCATGGAAGTAAGGCTGCCACTGCGCGAAACGATCTGCTTGAGTGGTGTCGCCATTTGCCCTCAACCATTTGATCAGCGAATCTACATCGTCACGATTTTCCGTTTGTGATTCAACATCCCGCGCCCACGCCGCGATCTTCCCGCGCCAGCGTTTAAGATGATCTTCTATGGATGGGTAATGTTCCTGTAGGCGCACCAAAAAATTCAACAAGCGGGCGATGTGGTTGGGCAAACTGGAAATAGTTCAAACGCATATTCGGGATCGGTGCGATCTGTTTGATGATGAGCGAGGCGGTATCCGCGAAAACCGAGAAAGATGTTTTCGAGATCGCGGGTGGCAACGGTGAACCACGAGTCGGCAAACGCGGCAACAGATTGGTAGTAATCGTGTGAGTCGCGCCCACCATCTCGCAGCGAATACGTGATCGGGCGAGTCATGATCCGACGATCAAAAATTTCCAGAAGGCGATCCAGTGGCGTGGAAAAAATGCCGGCACACGCTTACGATAGTCAGCATAGCCCGCGCCGAATCGTTCTAACAATTCCGGTTCTTCGACAAACGTGATCCAACACCACAAGCCAACAGGGACGAGCAAACCAAAAATGATGGAGCCGAGTGTGCCGCGCCACAGCCCGAACGCCAAGCCCACGCGCATCGCTCCCGAATACATCGGGTGACGGATAAGCGAGTAAAGCGACGACTCTACTTTGCGACTCTCGGCGGGGAAGTAGACATACAACATCAAGGCGTTGTCGGCGCCAAATAATTTTCCGGCGCGCGCCCACGTTACAAATCCGGTGACGATTAAATATAGAGCGATGATCGAAATGATGGGCGTGAACCAGCCTAAGGGGACGCGGTCACCCGCCATATAAGCGGTGTGCGCCAGTGCAGCAAATATAAACGGCAAACCCGGCACAATGTGCCGCGTGAAGGCGCGACGATAAGCGTCAGCGCCCCATTGTGTTTTGTATTCTTTG
>JACRLA010000078.1 GCA_016215145.1 Chloroflexota bacterium | reverse complement strand
CGGCGACTATGATGTGTATACGAGCAAGATGATCGAAGAACGAGTCGAAGTGAAAGAGGGCGACATCTTGATCATTCACACCGGCTATCATCACTTCGGTTGGGATCAACCAACCGCCGATGAGATTCGATATATGGTGAAGCATCCGGGACCGGATCGGGAGTTTGCCGATTGGTGCAAGCGCAAAAAACTTCGTTGGCTCGCCGTGGATTGCGGCAGTGCCGATCATCCTATGAACACCATTATTCGTGATTGGCAGCCGCGCCAAACGCGCCAAGCCGAAAAAGTTTTCAAGAAGAAACACGGCAAGACCGTCGCCGAATTTTTCGACGACAGCAAATATCAGTTGATGCACCTCGACCTATTCCCGCACGGCATCATTCATGCCGAGTGCATCGGCGGCGACATTGATCTTCTCTTGAATCGCCGCGCCACCATTGGCTTCTTCCCGTGGCGTTTCGTAGACGGCGAAGCCTGCATCGGACGTTGCGTGGCGTTTGTGGACGACAAAGATTACGACGAACTGATGAAGAAGAAAGAGAAGATGCCGAAGACAAAGTTTGGCGATGCGTGTGATGCGACGCATGTGGAACGGCTGGAGAAGTTGAGTAAAGCGAATCTAGAACAATGAACAATGAACAATGAACGGGGTAGATTTCTAATCCGCTGTCGGACATTTTTCTGATCCCAACCAATATCCTGCATGGAGAAGCAAGGGAGTCGCACACGCGCTAGCAGTTAGGGTTTGGAACAATGTTCGGGAGCGGATTAGAGCGCCGGAACTACATTACCTTCTAAATTCTCGATAACGTTTATTTCCCCAGTCCCCTTGAATCAATCTCTCAAATCCAACATCTTCCATCTCTACATGGATGTCTTTTGGTTCGGCATCTTTGTCGGCAGCACCATGACGTTCATCAGCGTCTATCTCACGCGGCTGGGCGCAAACAGTTTTCAGATCGGCTTGCTCACCGCCGCGCCGGCAATTGTGAATCTGATCATCTCGTTACCCGTTGGGCGCTGGCTCGAAGGACGCTCCTACGTTCATACTACTTTTCAACTTGCGGTGTGGCATCGCTCCAGTTATTTGCTCACCGTGCTGTTGCCGTTGTTCATAAACAGTTACACCATTCAAATCTGGGCGATGGTCGGCACCGTCTCGCTCATCTCCGTCGTCGGCGGTTCGATCACCGTTGCCTTCAATTCCATGTTCGCCGAAGTTGTGCCGGGCGAGATGCGGGCGCACGTCGTCGGGCGGCGCAATGCGTTGGTTGCTCTCAGCAGCATCACCACTTCATTTTTATGTGGTCGCATTCTCGATTCATTTCCCTTCCCCTCAAGTTACGTGATCGTATTCGGGTTCGGATTCATCGGGATGGCGTTAAGCGGAATGCATCTCGGACAGATTCGCAAAATGGATTCGGGGACGCCGCCAGCCGCCGCGCCAGAGTCGATTCAACTTCCACTTGTTTCAACGGCGCGAGCCGGCGACGCGCGCTTGAGCGGCTTGCGGCTGCCCACGCGCACCGGCGGCAGCACCTTGATCCGTTTCGATCTACTGCTCGGATCGTTCCGAAATTTCCTCATCGCATTTTTTCTCTTCTACACTTTTCAATACGCCCCCGTGCCGTTGTTCCCGCTGACATTTGTGCGCGTGCTGCATCTCACCGATGGCGAGATCAGTTTGGGGACGGGCGTGGTGTTTTATACTGCCTTCTTGATCTTCTCCATGGGGTTGAGCAGACTCACCAAACGTTTTGGCGGTCATCGGGTGTTGGTCGTCAGCGCGGTGCTATATTGTTTGTATCCGATCTTCATCAGTGTGTGGAGAACGACCTGGTCATTTTGGCTGGCGTCGTTTGTGGGCGGCGGCTCGTGGGGCGTGTTGGCCGGCGCGTTGATCAACCGTTTGATGGAACGTGTGCCTGACGTAGATCGTCCGGCGCACATGGCGCTGCACAACATCGCCCTCAATCTTGGAATTTTGTTTGGCTCGATGATAGGTCCGGTGTTAGGCGCGTGGTTCGATTTACGAACCGCGATGTTCATCAGTGGCGTGTTAAGATTCTTGGCGGCGATGATGTTGGGCGTTTGGGGATAATCCTGCCTACGAAGGGCACGAAGTTGCACTAAAATTTCTTCGTGTTCCTTCGTGTGCTTCGTGGGAGAAAATCATGGGCTATTTACTTCTTCAAGGCGGAGGGGAGTTTGGCGGCGCGATGCGTGAGAGCGATCTGCATGCGCTGGACCTGGTGGGATTCGATATGCGAATGGTGATCATTCCAACAGCCGCCGCGCCCGATCACAACGATCAACGCGCGGGCCAGAATGGTGTGGACTGGTTCAAAAGTTTAGGCGCGACAGACGTCAACGTCTTGCCGCTTGTGGATGCCGCCTCGGCGAATGATCCGGAGATCATCGTCACCCTGCTTTCGGCTTCGCTGATTTATCTGTTAGGCGGGGATACACATTATCTTGCGCAAACTCTCGTCAACAGTGAATCTTACGGAGCGTTACAAACCGCATATTCTGAAAGCGTGGTCGTCGCCGGCAGCAGCGCGGGTGCGATGGCTTTATGCGAATACTATTTTGATCCAAATTCTGGAAAAATCGAGAAAGGTCTAAATTTTTTACCGAATGCCTGTGTGATCCCGCATCACAACACCTTTGGCAAAAGTTGGGCGGGACGACTGAGATCGTTGCTGCCTGATTCAGTGTTGATCGGGATTGATGAGGAGACGGGGTTGATTCAAGAATACGGCGAGTGGACGGTGTATGGCGGAGGAGTGGTGACGATATATGGGGAGGAGCAGAAAGTGAATCGTCATGGCGAAAAATTCCCTCTTCATTAAACGAGTATGCCCGACATGAAGCGCAAACACTTTCTTATCCTCCTTTCCATCCTTTTCCTCATTTCCATAATTTCCTTCGCCTTCTATCTCCGCGCCCAAGACCTTGCCCGTTATCGCGCCGAGATTCGTGAGCGTGGCGCGTGGGGCAAAGCGCAGGCTCAAGCGCGAGTCGATCTCTCGAAGATGTTGGCGGCTGCCGCGTTAGAGGCGAAGCAGAATGATGTGGCGCTGTTGTTGGCAGTTGAAGCGTTTAACGTTGAAGACACTTACGAGTCTCGACAAGCGTTGTTATCTCTGGCGCAAAAGAACAACGCCGCGCAGATCGGCAAGCTGCTGGCGCACGATGACTGGGTGTTTAACTTGGCGATGAGCCCGGACGGCAAGACACTGGCGACGGCGGGCAAAGATAATTTTGTTTATTTGTGGGACATCAAAACGCAAAAGCAAATTGCTAAACTGAAGCACACCGATTGGGTGAACGGCGTTGCCTTCAGCGCCGACGGCAAATTGCTGGCGGCTGGCACGCACGATGCTGTGTTGACGATCTGGGATACGGCGGCACAAAAGAAAATTTTCGAGATCAACGAAGCGCACGACAGCGTGATCTTCAATCTCGCTTTTGCGCCTGAGGGCAAAACGCTGGTCAGCGTCAGCCGTGATAAAACGGTGCGGCGATGGGATGCGGTGAGCGGAAAACAGATTGGCGATCCGCTTACTGATCACACGGACTGGGTGTTGAGCGTTGCCTATTCACCGAATGGAAAACTTTTTGTGACCGGCGGCGATAAAACTGTGCGCCTGTGGGATGCGAAGACTCTCACATCAATTCCGTTAAAAGGACATTCCCTCTTCATTCACGGTGTCGCCGTCTCTCCCGATAGTTCCCTCATCGCTTCGGCAAGCCGCGACAAAACCGCGCGGGTGTGGGATGCGGCAAGCGGCAAACAAATTTTTCAACTCGATCACCCCGATTGGGCGATGGCGGTAGCCTTTTCACCCGATGGAAAAATGCTGGCTACGACGAGTCGTGATCGGCTGGTGCGATTATGGGACGTGAAAAATGGAAAGCTGATCGGCGAGTTGAAGGGGCATACCGATTGGGTAGACGGCGTTGCCTTTAGCGTTGACGGCGACACTCTGATCAGCGGCGCGCGCGATAAGACGGTGCGATTATGGAATGGGAGTCCGCGCGTGTGGAAAGAATCGGCGTGCAAGATCGCCAAGCGCGAGTTGACGAATGAAGAATGGACGCAGTATTTGGGCGATGAAGCCCGACACTCGATTTGCAAAGGATGAATACTACTATCATCGGCGGCGGCGCGGCGGGGTTCATGGCGGCGATCACGGCGGCGGAAGCGAATCCGCGCGCGAATGTTTTGATTCTGGAAAAGAGTCATCAACTGTTAGCAAAGGTTCGCATCTCCGGCGGTGGGCGGTGCAATGTGACTCATGCCTGCTTCGATCCTGCTACGTTGATTCAAAATTATCCGCGTGGCGCAAAAGAATTGCGCGGGGCGTTCACCCGTTTTCAACCGCGCGACACGGTGGAATGGTTTAAACGGCGCGGCGTTAAACTAAAAACAGAATCCGACGGGCGCATGTTTCCGCTGACGGATGACTCGGCGACGATTGTTAATTGCTTAGTCGAGTCGGCGAAGAAGGTGGGGGTAAAGGTGTGGACTGGAGTAGACCTAGCCGGTTTGAGAAACCTGCTAGGTCTTAACCGGTTCGAGATTCAATTCAAAGACGGACAAACTTTACTTTGTGATCGCCTCTTGTTGGCAACCGGCAGCAACAAACAAGGCTACGAGTTCGCTCAACGACTCGGACATACCATTGAAGAACCTGTTCCCTCACTTTTCACTTTTCAAATTAAAGATCAACGAATTAAGGACTTGAGCGGCATCTCTGTGCCTGAGGCAGAGTTGACGGTTGGCAAATCGAGTCAGCGCGGGGCGTTGTTGATCACCCATTGGGGGTTGAGCGGGCCCGCCGCGCTTAAACTTTCGGCGTGGGCGGCGAGGGAGTTACATGAGTGCAACTACAAAATGGAGTTGAGGGTAAATTGGTTGGCCGATTTAAAACAGGACGAGATTAGAGATCGGTTAT
>JACRLA010000194.1 GCA_016215145.1 Chloroflexota bacterium | reverse complement strand
TGTCCCACCTCGTCCACCAAGAACAAGGCGGCATAATACAAATTAAATCGCTCGCGGATGAGTTCAACCGATTTGACGATCAACTCTTCGGGATCGGTGATTGAAATCGAGGCGCGGCTGACTTCGGAGGCGGCGAGCAGTTGGTCGGCGCGGCGCTGCACTTGCTGATACAAGTTGCTGTTTTCAATCGCGTTAGCGATCTGGCTGGCGAGCGTCTCCACCAATGAAACATCTTCCGGAGTAAATTCTTTGCCGGATAGGTTCGAATCAATTTCAACCGTGCCGATCACTTCGCCGCGCACGATCAACGGCGTCATCATTAATGCTTCCACGTCGTTGCCGTGCATCGTTGAAATGATCGGGTTGACCTGCGCGTCGTTGACGACCAGCGTTGTTTGCGTGCGGATCACTTGTTGCGCCGATTGGCTGTCGGCAAGAAGTATGGGCGAACCGACGACGTCCGGCGCGTCGGTATCCGAGCGGAAGGCGGCGACCACGGTGAGACTTTTGCCGGATGGATCGCGCAGAGCAATATCGCTTTGGGTAGCGTTGAAGATCGAAGCCAATTCGCCGACCACCGCCTTCAACAGGGTGGGGGCATCTAGCGCCGAATTTGCCGCGCTGGCAATGCGGTTGATCGCCGCGAGTTCATCGGCGCGAGTTTTTGTTTGCTCGAAGAGGCGTGTGTTCTGAATGGCGATAGCGATTTGCGCGCTGATGGTTTCTAAAAATCGTCTTTGCGATTCGTTGAAACGTTCCGGCTGATTTAAATCTTGAATTGCCAACACACCGACCACGTCTTGACCGGCTATCATCGGCACACCCAAGTATGACTGGGCGACGATGTTCGTGCCGCCGACTATCGCGCCGAGTTTCGAGGCGTCTTGTTCGTTATTGATCAATAGCGGCTTGCGAGTTTGGATGATGATGCCGGTTAAACCGCGCCCCAACGGGTTGGGCGGGATGGTGTAGACCTGCCCTTCTTCATACATATAAGGGATTTCAAACATCTTGCTTGGCTCATCGTACAAAGCAAAATAAACATTGGTGACGTTAGTGATGCGGATGATCTCTTGGCAGACCGTGTCGAGCAATGTCCGCAAGTCCGTTTGCGCTGTAACGGCTTGGCTGATCTGATTGAGCGTGGCAATTTCATTGAAACGTATTTGCGTTTCGTTGATCAGGTTAGCGTTCTCCAGCGCAATAGCGATCTGATCAGCCATCGTTTGCAGAACGATGATGTCCGATTCGGAGAAGGCGTTGTATTTAGTGGATTGCGCGTCCAGCGCGCCCAACACATCATCACCGACGATGAGGGGCAGTGCCATTTCGGAATGTGTCTCTGGTAAAAAGGGATTGACGAAGCGCACGGCTTCGCTGTCGGCGTCGAGGGCGATGCGCGCCTGCCGCCGCGAGATCGCCGTGCCGACCATGGAGTTCCCGCCGACTTCAAGACGGTGTTTGCGCTTGAGCAATTCTTCTCCCGCGCTGCCGGTGGCGTAGCGCAAGACTGCCCATCCCTTGTCCACCAAAAATACGGCGATGTAATAGAGATTGAAACGCTCGCGGATGAGTTCGGCGGCTTTTATCATCAACTCGTCGGGGTTGATGATTGAGATCGAAGCGCGGCTGACTTCGGCGGCGGCAAGTAATTGATCGGCGCGGCGTTGAACTTGTTGATACAGCCGCGCGTTTTGAACGGCGACCCCGATCTGCCTGCCGATGATTTTCAAAAAATCTTCGTCGGCTTGATTAAATCGCCCCGACTGTCGAAAGTCTTGAATCGCCAACACGCCGACGACGGCATCCCCGACGATGATCGGCACGCCCAAAAATGATTGGGCGGTCTCTTCGCCGTTCACCAACAACGGCAGATGATTCTTGAGGATGGTGCTTGTCCAATCGTCGTTCAGCTGTCTGGAGGGAAGCGAAGTGACTTGACCGCTATCATACTTGTAAGGAATTTCAAAGATGGTTGTATCGGCGTCGTGCAGCGCGATGAAAATGTGTTCGACGCTCATGGCGTCGGTGACGTGTCGGCGCACCACATCAAAAAATCCGCTGAGGTCGGTTGGATCAGGGTTGACCTTTGGATTGGTTAATTCCACGAAGGCTTCAGCCAGTAGGGTGGCGGTTTGCGAGCGTATATGTTCGCGTGTGTATTGGGCGGCTGTGCCGATGGCGACGGCAATTTGATCGGCGATGGTTTGAAGGATCGCCACATCTTCTTGGGTGAAGCCGTAGGATTCGAGTGCTTGCACATCCAACGCGCCGACGACCTGCCCGTTTTGCCGTAACGGCACGGCAAGTTCGGAGTGGGCGCCGGGCAACATTTCATTTCGGAAATTGGGCTCGGAGGTGTAGGTGTAGGTTAAGCGGTGCGTATTATTGGCGATGACATAACCAATAATTGACTGCGAGCCTTTTAGAATTTTGGATCCTTTTTCTTTTGGATACGCGCCCGCTCCGCTGACTCCGGCGGCGAATGTAGCATACTCGCCTTTGTCATCGAGCAAATAAAATGATGCGGCAAAATATCCCAGCCGGCTACGGATCAACGTGAGCGTGGTCTCTAATAGTTGATCAAGAGTATGGGGTGAGGAGGCGGCACGACCGACGTCTGCTGTTACCGACCAACGTTCAGTCGCTTGTCCAAATTCTGCCTGAGTGTTTTGGCGGATGAGAACAAATAGCGACACGCCAAAGATGAGAACGATCATCACCATGATCGCCGAAACGACTTGCGCTGTGTTGAGGGTGTTGACGGCGTCGCCGCCGGCGACGGTGAAGCGTTTTTCTTCCGCCGTGTAAAGTTGATCGAGTGCTTTTTCAACGGTGCGGAATTGCGCTTGCAGCTGCGAGGCAACTAAAGCGACAATGGATCGCCGTTCGCCCGGAGCGGTGTTGCGATACGTAGCGATCAGCCTATCGTAGTTGGCTAGAAGTTGTTTGGTGACTTCAATCGAGGGGAGATAGTGCGACTGATCGGTAGAGTCCTTTTGCATTTGCCTCAGACGAGCTTCAACGCTGAGGCGCAGAAGATTGGGGGCTGTGAAATCTGATCCTTCGTCCACCAACGCGGCTAACGTCGCGCTTTCCAGTTGCAAGACCTCAAGCCGAAGTTCGCCGATCTGCGGCAGGAGTTTTGAAGCGGGCGTGAAATTTTGTTGGATGTTTTTCGTCAACTGAAAATAATTGACGACGAGCAAGCCTTCCGCTAGCAAGCTCACTAAAACGACAAGCCCGATCAAGATGATCTGGTTGCGCGAGAGGCGGAGAACCCGGCTGAGGGGAGTGATAATGGAATCCAACATAGCAGCTCGCTCTGAACTCTATTTGGATTGTCAGAGTAGAGTTGGAGCGTGAGGTCTTAGCGTGTTCCCAGATCCCAAACTTCTTCGCCGCGCAGCAGGCGGCTTATTTGATCGGGAAACTTATCCGGATCGAGCGGCTTGCCGATAAAACCATCAAAGCCCGCCGCGCGAGCTTTTGCCATTTGTTCCGAGCTCGCTTCGGCGGTGACCGCCACCACCATGGTGTCGGTCAGGCGCGGGTGATCGCGCAATTTTTTTAACGCGGCGTAACCATCCTCGTAGGGCAGCCGGATGTCCATCAAAATTAAATACACTTGGGGCAGGGTGTCGGCGAATTCGACCACCTGCCAGCCGGACGTTTTCCATTCGCAGCGCTGCACACCCATATAGGCGAGCATACGCGCCATCAAAACAAAGTTCGATGGGTTGTCCTCGACGATTAGAATCGTCGCGTCTTTGGCATGAACCGCTTTGCGTTTGAGGTTGACGGGTTGGCTGTCAGGAGAATTGGCGATCATAGTGTGTGTGCCTCTTTGATAAATTTTGCTATCTGTTGCGGGAACAGATCGACATTGATCGGTTTTTGGATATATCCATCGCAACCGGCGGCGAAGGTTCTTTCGCGATCACCCTTCATAACATTGGCGGTGATGGCGACCACCGGAACACCGTCGAGATGTTTCATCTCGTGTAATTTTGCGGTGAGAGTAAACCCGTCTATCTCCGGCATGTTGATGTCAATTAAGATCACGACGGGCTGCAAATTTTTCACCAGCGCCAGCCCTTCTTTCGCGTTGCCGGCGGTGACGATGTCGTAACCTTCTGCCGTCAATACCCGCACGACGAGCGTGCGGTTATCCGGATTGTCCTCGATATACAGGGCGAGTTTTTTTTCTTCGGTCATAGTGTTCAGTGGAAATAATTCTAACATCCACCGTCTGCCGAGAGCATTGCAAAGCAATTGCCGAGCCGGACTCTCTGTAAGCCACTTGCAACAAAAAAGACCTCGCGGGTTTCTCGCTGTTGCGCCGCAGTTCAACTGCGGCGCAATCTATAAAAAAAAGACCTCGCGGGTTTCAAAAAACCCGCGAGGTCTTTTCGATAAAGTTTATTTTTTCTTGGGAACGACGGTCACTTTGCGGAACTCGCCTTCTCCCACACTTTCGGTGATCACGTCGGGGTGGTCGCGCAGCGTCAAATGAACAATCCGCCGCTCGTTGGCTGGCATGGGTTCTAGCGATAGGGTGCGCCGTTGTTGCGTCGCTTGCTCTGCCAGTCGTTGCGCCAAGCGCTTCAATTGCTGCTCACGTCGGCTCTTGTAGCTCTCAACATCTACGATGATGTTGGTGATCGTGTTTAATTGCTTGTTGACGATCAAGCGCAGGATATATTGCAATGCCGCCAACGTTTCGCCGCGTCGCCCAATTAATAAACTGAGATCATCGCCTTCCACATCCAACACAAGCGGGCGATCCTCACCCTCCGTCGCTTCGCCCCATTGAGCGACGATGTGAGCATGTACGCGCATCTTGTTTAACAATTCCTGTAGCGCCTGACGTGCTACTTGCGCGGTTGCGTCTTGAGGCTCCGATTCGTTTTTAATGGAGAGGCGGACTCGCGCCCGTCGTCCTTCAACAGCATCCCCTTCATCTAATACTTCAATATCCACCACGTCCCGACTCACGCCGAGGTCGCGCAACCCGTCGGCGATGGCTTCATCCACCGTGGGCGCAATCATTTCAATGAAGGTGCGGTTATCAGACATAGAGTAAATACGTGATACGTGATGCGTGATATGCGATACGCTATACGCGATATGCGATCTACTTTTTTGCTCCCGCTTTCAGCGCCTTGCCGGGTTTGCTTCCTTTACTCGTCGTCACTTTTTTCACTTCAGGTTTGGGCAGTGGCTCGCGCTTCAAGAAAGCGATGATACGTTTGCGCTGATACTCATTCGTCCACGCATATTGTATGGCAGTCGCTATGTTCGATACCACAAAATAGATAGACAAGCCGGAAGCAAATTGCAGCGACATAAACCCGAACACCACCGTCGTGCTTAAGCTCATACTGCGCGCCATCTCTGCCGCTTGTCCACCGTCGCCGCCTGCCGCGGGTGCCGGTGTAACCATTTGCTGCGAAAGCCACGTTGTGGCAACCACCAGCGCCGGCAACACATAATACGGGTCGGGCAATGCCAGGTTCAACCAAAAGAAATGGTTGTTGACCGGGATCAACTGATCGAAATTTGGAAAGATGGGATAGATGGCGTGATACAGATCGATCAGAGTCAACGGGGAGACCGCCATGACGTGCGTGATGGATTGATACAGTCCGATCATGATCGGGAACTGTAACAACATCGGCAGACAGCCGCCCAGCATCGTCGTCGGTCCAAAACCGAGCTTTGCCATTTCTTCTTGCAGTTTCTGCGGCTGATCTTTGTATTTCTCTTGCAGCTCTTTCATCACCGGCTGCATCTCGGTCATGCGTTGTTGATTCTTCTGCGCCCACACGGTGAGGGGGATCGTCACCAAACGGATCAACACGGTGAAAATTACAATCGCCAGCGTGAAACTATTGCCGACGACAGAATAGAGCAACAGCAGGGCATTGGTAAACGGGTACAGGATGAGAGCATTCCACATAGTGTTATCCTACGGTTTGAAGAACCATTTGGTGGTTCCATCATTGATGTTCAAAGCATACAACCAGTTCTTGGCGTAAATGGGAGCGATCACCACCAAGTCGTTGACGACCAACGGGTTGCCCAACAGACGATCGGCGTTTTCATCGTCAATGGATTTCTTCCACAGAGTTGAGCCGTCGGAAGATTTCAAAGCGAAGGCTAATCCGTCTTCGGCAGTCACAAATAATTTGTCGCCGACCACCACGGGCGCGCCGCGCACCGCGCTGCCAAGCTGTTGCTTCCAATTAACTTTTCCATCGGATGTGTTCACGGAGAAGATCGAACCTTTGAGATCGCCGAAGTACAAGGTGTTGCCGTCAACCACTGCGCTGCCCCACACCCAGCCCTCACTTTTCACTTTCCACTTCTCTCTGCCGTTTGCGGCATCAAGAGCATAGAGTGTGTCGCTCAACGTGCCAACGTAGAGAGTCTCTTTGCTGAGAGTCGGCGTGCCGGCAAGCGCGCCATTAAGTTCTACAGACCACAGCGTCTTTCCATTACTAGCATCCACGGCATAGATCGAATGGTCCATCGAAGAGATGTAGACAACTTTATCTGTAACAGCGGGCGCCGACCATAAACCGTTCTTGGCGGTGAACGTCCACTTGAGTTCACCCTTTTTGCTTAAGGCATAAAGGTTGTTGTCGGCTGAGGCGATGTAGACGGCATCCCCTGAGATGGCAGGCGCGGCGATTAAGCGATCTTTCGATCCCTTAAATTCCCAAATCTGTTTGCCGGTTTTTGCCTCAATGGCGTAAGCCGATTTGTTGTAAGAGGTGACATAGAGCGCGTCGCCATCCAAGACCGGGTCAGAGAAGAACTCGCCGCTCCCTTCGGCGGGGAATTTCCAACGCGGCAATCCATCGGCGATGTTAAGCGCGAAGACGTTTGCTCCAAAGGCAATGTAGACGGTGTCGGATGACGCGGCGAGTCCGGGCCACGATTGCGCCGGAGCGGCACCGCACGCGCTGACCAATAGCGCGAACAGCGAGCCGAGCAACCACCATTGACGAATCTTGTGAATCATTTAATTCAGTAACTCCTATGAAACTTCCGATGTCTCGTGCGAAGCACATCGGAAGTTTATAACTCAAGGAACGGGATCGTGCCCGCCGCGCGCGAATGGGTTGCAGCGCAGAATACGCAGAAAGCCCATCCCACTGCCGCGCAGGATTCCATACTTCTCAATTGCCTGATACGTGTATTCGGAGCAAGTGGGATAGTAGATACAGCTGGGCGGGAGAAACGGTGAGACGAAGCGTTTGTAAAAGCGGATCAGACCGAGAACAAGGCGTTTCATGCTGGCAAATGGCATATCGCTTATGGCAAATGGCTTATCACGTATCACTCATCACGTATCACGCCATCCGCTATCTGCGATCTTTGCATCAAACCATTTAGCGCGTCAACCACTTTACGCCATTCTGCTTTGACCAATGGCGTGCGAGCGATCAAAACAATATCCCATCCGCCGCTGATGCCGGATTCTTTTTCTTTGCGCCGCATGGCTTCTCGCAAGCGGCGCTTGGCGCGATTGCGGGCAATGGCGCCGCCGACACTTTTGCTTGCTGTAATGCCGAGCCGCGTTTCATTGCGATCATTGGGGCAGGCTGTTAAAACAACCAGCGGGTGAGACCATGATTGTCCTTCGCGGCGCACCCGCTGGAAATCGGTTGTGGCTTTAAGTGTGAGCATACTTCGCGCCACACCTGACAGGTCTGCTTAAAACTTGACAGGTGTTAAATTCGGAAAGACCTGTCAGGTGTTGTCAAAACGCGGAAGTTATGAGACATCTCTGCGACAGCGCTACTTCGTCCGGCTGCTGCCTTTAGTTTCGTTCCAATTAACTTTCTTCACGCGGTTGTTGCTCTTCTTCGCTAACTGATGTCGCCCGCGCAAGCGTCGCGCTTTTAAAACGTTTCGACCATCGGCGGTCTTCATGCGTTGGCGGAAACCATGCACGCGCACGCGGCGGCGAATTTTGGGTTGATAGGTTCTCTTCGGCATTTCAAGGGTGTCCTTACTCAAAAATTGCGGCTCATCGGAGCCGCAGAGTCAATTGCAATATAAATTTGCTACTGCGGACGGCATTATACCCGACGGAATGACGAATTAGCAAATAGCAGATGGCGGATGGCAGATGGCGAATGGCAGATGGCGGATAGCAGATGGCGTGATATGCGATACACCATACGCGATACGCCATATGCGATAAGCGATATACGAGCCGTTCCGTTTGAAGTTTGAGTTTTGAAGTTTGAATTTTAGGTTTGGGATTTTGGAAGTTGGGATTTGGGATTTTTCCTCTTGTGATTTTGTTTCATTACCGAATTGCTCTACATTCTTTTCATGCTATACTTTCTTCGCGATGACACGACAAATTGCTATTGCTAACCAAAAAGGTGGCGTGGGTAAGACCACCACTACATTTAACTTGGGGGCAGCGCTGGCAGAACGCGGCGCGCAAGTGCTGATGATCGATCTCGATCCGCAGTCTGCCCTGACTGCCAGTTGTGGTCTCGACCCGCACAGCATCACGCGCACTACATTTACACTGCTCACGCGCGATGCCTCACTCGCCTCGTGTTTGCGTAACCTCTCGCCCAACCTTCATCTCTTGCCGGGCAGTGTTGATCTGGCAACAGCAGAAGTGACTCTCGCCAACAAAGCCAACGCCCCTTTTCGATTGCGTGACGCATTAGCCAATGGTCAAGTTCCGCTCGACTACGTTTTAATTGACACGCCGCCCAGTTTAGGTCTGCTCACGGTGAATGCGTTGGTGGCGGCAAAAGAATTATTGATCCCGGTTCAATGCCAATTCCTTTCGATGCGAACCGTGCGCGCCTTGCTCGAAACCGTGTGGCTGATTCACAAAAAGATGAATCCCGATCTCGATCTGTTAGGCGTGTTAGCCACCATGTATCGCGCCGACTCATTGCACTCCAAAGAAGTGGTGGCTGAATTGCGAAGCGTGTTTGAAGACAAAGTGTTTGAGATGGTCATACCGGATGAAAATGCGATTGCCGAATCACCTGCCACCAGTCAATCGGTGATCGCCTACAAACCTGATAGCGCCGGGGCGCGCGCCTATCGCCAACTCGCGGAGGTAATACACCATGCCCAATGAAGCCAGCCTCACCGG
>JACRLA010000077.1 GCA_016215145.1 Chloroflexota bacterium | reverse complement strand
CGAGCGCACTTCGCGAAGCAATCTCGGTCACGCGTTGGAGATTGCTTCGTCGCAGAGAACGCTCCTCGCAATGACGCCCGAGCAGTCACACAGAACGACACTCTAAACAATAATCCAACCACGTCGGGTGCCCGATCTGCGTTGTGACAAAATCAAATTCGGCTTGGCTCACCATTGGCTCGCCACAACCCCGACACTCCACACGAGATGATTGACGAAGTGGGATCACGCCACTCGAAGAATTAAAGGCGGGCGACATCGTCAACGCTTGAGACTCACAGATCCGTTCACACTTGCCACAACGAATGCACGCCGCTTCTTTTAATACGAGTGCGGTTTCGTTCTGAGTCTCGCGGATAAGCAAAGCGCGTGTAGGACAGACCTGAACACAAAAGCCGCACAACGTGCATCGATCAGATTGCGCGATGTTCGGCAGGTTGGGAATGTGGAAGGACGAATGATGAACAATGGGTGTCCTTCCACATTCCGCCTTTTGTATCCCACACTGTCGGGCGATCTCCTCCATCCAATGTGCCAACAGTTGACCGATTGGCGCATACACCTCATCGCCCGATCCCGCCAACGCTCGCCCCAAATTCGGCAGCCAACGCCCGGCGTGATCTTCGATAAATTTTTTCTCTTCAGACAAAATTTCGTCTTGCCCGATACCAAAGGGGAGAAACCCGCTTTCTCCAAGAAAGCGGGTTTCTGCTGATCTCGCAAGATGTTCCAAGAAAGCCAACTCGTTAGAAATATGATCGGGCAATTCAGCGCCAACGGTTTCTAACCCCGCCGCGCGATAAATTTTTGCGACGGCGAATGTCTCGGGACCAAATAGACGATTGAGATAGGCCGACTCGTACAGCCAAAAACGCGGACACCCGGTGCCGACAAACAGCGAGTTATAACGAGCCAAACGCGCCGCCAAAGGTTCGGCGGGGATGTTGGCTATCGCATCAAGACACCGAGTGAGACACTGAGTGTCTGAGGCGATCTCATACAAATGCCATTCGTCTCCCGCCAACGCTAACCACTGTGGCGGGTCGGCGAATGCTTCGGCGAGAGAATGATAGAGATCGGCGCGAAGGTTCTGCATATCTTTTGTAGAGACGTTGCAATGCAACGTCTCTACGGAAATGCTCTACTTCAACGCCGACGCCAATTGACGAACGAGATCAAGCGGGATAGGCAGGATGGTGGCGTTCTTCTCGCCTGCCATCTCGACCAATGTTTGCATATAACGCAATTGCAAACTCGCGGGCGCGGCGGCGAGATTTTCTCCGGCTTTCGCTAATGCGATTGAAGCGATCTCTTCACCTTCGGCGTGAATGATCTTGGCGCGCTTCTCGCGTTCTGCTTCGGCTTGGCGTGACATTACACGCTGTAATGATTCGGGCAACACCACATCTTTGACTTCGACGATGTTAGCTTTCACGCCCCACGGTTCGGTCTGCCCGTCAATGATCTCACGCAGGCGATCATTGATCTTGTCGCGGTGCGCCAACAGTTCGTCAAGGTCGGATTGACCCAAGACGCTTCGCAGAGTCGTTTGGGCGATCTGGCTGGTGGCTTTAGCGTAGTCCTGCACTTTGATGATGGTGTCACTGGGGTTGACCGGTTGGAAGTAGACGACGGCGTCCACTTGTACCGTGACGTTGTCGGGCTTTAGCGTAGTCCTGCACTTTGATGATGGTGTCACTGGGGTTGACCGGTTGGAAGTAGACGACGGCGTCCACTTGTACCGTGACGTTGTCGCGGGTGATCACTTCTTGCGGTTCGACCACCAACGTTTCAACACGCATATCTACTTTGATCATCCGATCCACATATGGGATGATCACGTTAAACCCCGGACCACGTTCGCCGACAAGTTTGCCGAAGCGAAAGACCACGCCCCGTTGATATTGCCAGATGATCTTGATGGCGGGGACGATCAAGAACGCCAGCACAGCTAATGCTCCTACAGCGATGAGAATATTTTGAACAGTCATGACAGACTCCTTTTGCGAATAACAATTGTTTGATTCCCCAACGGCGCACCCGCTTCTCTTCTACAATGGGAGTGAGTCATCGTCGGCAGGATGATGTTCCACCGTTCCAGCCACATGCCAACGACGACACAGGCGGAGGCGATGACCGAGGCGGTGACGGGTCGCGCTTTGAGCCAAGGGCTCACTCCCAACCCAATGCCGACGACGAAGATGCTTACCAATATCCACCCCAATGTTTGCACTGCCGAATCAGAGACGGCAACACCTGTGATCGAGGTGAGGGCGCCACTTAAGAGTGACGGCTGAGGCGAGCCGATCAAAAACAAAGTGAACGCCGCCATCCCACTCGAGGCAAGCGCAGAGCGTCTCCGAAAAATAGGCACAGTCGTTAACGAAGCGGGCAGCAATTTGGGAACGAGCAAAATCCAAAAGGCGACGATCATCAGCCCGATCATCACCCAAAAGGCTGGCGCGAATTCGCCCCATAACTTGGCGGCTAAGATGGGCATTTCTTCTAGCCCTTGACCGGCGGCGATGCTTAATTGCTCGGCGAAGGTGAAGTAAGCCCAGATGGCGTTCATGGTGACGAACAGTAAACCTAAATTGCCATACTGCCGTTCGGTGATGTAATTTTCTAATTTCAAAACTTTTCGCACGCCGGTCATGGCGATGAACAAGGCGCCGATGCCGGAGAAGATCGCGCCGACCACGAAGTAGGGTCCAAAAATTGAGGAGTGCCAACCGGGCTGCACCGTCGTCGCCAAAATCCAGGAGATGATCGTGTGAACGGATACCGCCACCGGGATGATGAAGACCGCCATGAAGGCGATGGCTTTTTCTAAGCGTATCCATTGTTCGCGCGTGCCGCGCCAGCCAATTGCTAACACGGTGTAAAGCAAACGCTGCCAGGCGGGCGCGTGCGGCGGGCAGTTGTCGCGCAAGATGGCGGCATCGGGGATGAGAGGCAGATAGAGGTAGGTGATCGAACCAAGAAAGTAGGTTGTCACCGAGACCACATCCCACAAGATGGGCGACTGCAAACGACCGTATAACATGACGAAGATCAAACGATCAGGGCGACCCATATCAATGATGATCTGCAACGAGCCGACGACGAGAGCGAAGGCGGTGATGGCTTCGGCAACACGGGTGATCGGGCGGCGCCACTCGGCGCCGGTGACGCGCAAGATTGCCGAGATGAGCGTTCCGGCGTGACTGATGCCGATGAAGAAAATAAAGTTCACCATGTAGACGCCCCAG
>JACRLA010000193.1 GCA_016215145.1 Chloroflexota bacterium | reverse complement strand
TTGGACCTCGCCCACCATCTTCCCAGTTGGCGAGATCAAGCGGCAGCCGTGATGTTATTTCTTTCAGGAGCACGCGGCGGAGCATTTAGCACCCTGTCGTTAGAAACCGTTGACCTAAACAAACTATCCGTCCGCCAATGGCCGCAACTAGGAGTAGATACTAAACGGGGTAAGGCTGCCACAACTATTCTGCTCAACATCCCTGATCTATTGGATGTGGTGCGTCGCTGGGATACCTTCATACGTTCCCAACTACCACCTACGGCGATGTGGTACACCCCTCTTATCAGCCAATGGGGAGAATACAAGATGTCCACCGAGCGTCCCGGAAAAAACCGTGTGGAAAATTTGAATGATGGTCTGCGAAATATTTTCGAGATCAGCAAATTGCCCTATCGTTCCTCGCATAAATTCCGCCACGGGAATGCGGTTTTCGGTCTGCAACGCTCGAAGGATATGGCCGATTACCAAGCCGTCAGTCGCAACTTGATGCACCGCAATATCAGGACGACGGACGAAATCTACGCGGGGTTAGCCCAACAAGAACAACGCGAACGGATTTTATCGCTGTCGAGCAAACCCTCTGGTTCTCCCTCACCCGACAGCGATTTATTTATCCATTTACAGACGGTGGCGCCCGGAGATATTCCGCGAGCTGTCAGTATCTTAGTCGAGCGTTTAGCGAAGTGATTAGAGACGCCAATTATCTGCCGGACTCGCCCGCTTATGGACCTCATCCACATCGCGCTCTGCCAACCGAGCATAATGCTGCACCATCTCCAACGTGCTGTGACCCATCAACTCTTGAAGAGTGAACACGTCACCGCCCGAGCGCAGATAGGTAATGGCGAACGTGTGACGAAAGCGATGTGGATGGCATTTGGGCACTTTTGCTTTTTGGCCCAATGCGGCGATCACTTGGCGCAGCGAGTCGCGATTGAAGTAACGGCTATTCTTCGCCACGAACAAAGGCGCGCGTGGATCATCGGCATCCTCGCGCCCTGCCAGATAACGCCACAACGTGCGCCGCGCGGATTTGCCAGCGCGTACGGTGCGCCCCTTACCACCTTTGGCGCCGCCCTCAGGACCATGCTTAAGCGTCACCTTGCCCGACTTCATATCAACATCACTGATCGTGAGAGCGCACAACTCCGAGGCGCGCAGACCGGTATCCAACAGCATCACGATAATGGCGCGATCACGATAGCTGGTAGCGCGCCTCATCACAAAGTGTTTGCGATCTTCAGTCTTGGCTTCATCACAATAGTCGCAGGCTTTAAGCAAGGCTTCGACCTGCTCACGAGTAAAAGGTTCTACTGGTGCGGTTTCGAATTTGGGCGCGGGGATTGCCTTCATCGGACTGGGGATGTTGAATTCCGTGCTGGCCCAAGTGAAGAAAGAGGAGAGTGTAATCCAAATGTTGCGGATCGATTTAGGTTTGAGGGGCTGTGTCCCGCCCGCGATCCGCCGCGGGACGAATTCAGTGAACATGTACGCCAGATAAGCGCGCACATTGGCCGTAGTGAGGCGACTCACTTTGACGTTCGGCAGTTTTAAACTGCAAGACGCCTTCGATGGCTTTAGCCAACAAAAAGCCCTGAGGTCTTTGGTTCATAAAATTTTCCTCCGTGAGGGGGACTACATTGAACCAAAGACCGTCGGGCAAACAAAAACACCGTAGCCTCACGAAGTTGGTCTACGGTGTTGTGGAGGTAGCGGGGGTTGGATTCGAACCAACGACCTCCGGGTTATGAGCCCGACGAGCTGCCACTGCTCTACCCCGCACCGATAAAAATGCGCCTCGTTGTTTCTCTCGGCGCGAGGCAAGTTATATCACATCGCCCATGATGCGTCAAGGAAAATTTGTGATACCATCTCGCGCATGATCACAAACCGGAATTTAGAAATTGGAAATTGGAAAAAATCGCGCCGCCCCCTTTCCTTTATTTCCTTTGTCTCCTTTATTTCCCTTATCACCTCATGCGCTTCACCTGTTATCACGCCCGCGCCGCCTACAACGATCAACGTCACCATCGTCGCCGATAGCAAAACGACAACACTCACCACCAAAGCACTCACCGTGCGCGATGCCTTGAGTGAAGCCAGCATCACGCTCGGGCAAATTGATAAGGTGACTCCATCCGAGTTCACGCCACTCACGCAAGATACAACGATCACTATCGTCCGCGTCACAGAAAAGTTCGACGTAGAAGAAGTGATCGTGCCATTCGAAAAACAAACCGTGCGCAACGAAGGTCTGCCCGCCAGCGAATCGCGGCTCTTGCAAACCGGAGTCAACGGCAAAGATGAGATCACTTACCGCACCGTGTTCGAGAACGGCGTGCAAACATCACGCGCCATCGTCCGCCGCGTCAGTGTTAAGCAGCCGCTCGCCGAGATCGTCATGGTTGGGTCGCAAACAACATTCATTGCGATTCCGATCACCGGCACGCTTTCCTATTTATCAGCAGGCAACGCTTGGCTCATGCGACTCTCAAGCGGCAGCCGCAAACCATTAACCACCTCAGGTGATCTCGATGGTCGCGTGTTCTCACTCGCACCCGATGGAAAGTATTTGCTCTACACACGCACAACGGTCATTAGCACCACGGCGGCATCACCCACGTCAGCCGGTTTGTCAAATTCATTGTGGACAATCAGCATTAACGATCCAAATGCCAAACCGTTTGATCTCAAAGTGAAAAATGTTTTGTGGGCAGATTGGTCACCCACTGCCGAGCGCACACTCGCCTACACCACCGCCGAACCGCGCGCCACCGCGCCGGGTTGGCAAGCCAACAACGATCTCTTCGTCCTCACATTTTCAACATTGGGTAACGTGGATAAATCTACACTTGCCCTCGAAGCCTCATCAGGCGGCGTGTATGGATGGTTCGGCACACGCTTCACTTGGTCTCCCGATGGATCGCGTCTCGCATTTTCGCAAGCCGACAAATTAGGAATCATTGATCCCGCCAAACAATCATCGTCGCCCATCGCCAAGTATCCGGTTTATCAAACATACAGCGACTGGGTTTGGAATCCGTTCATCGCTTGGACACCCGATGGAAAATTTTTATATACCGTCCTTCACGGACCGCCCATCGGAATCGAATCGCCGGAAGACAGTCCCATCTTCGACGTTGCCGCGCTCGCAGCCGATGGATCATTCGGCGCATCACTCATCACGCGCGGCGGCATTTGGGCAAACCCCATGCCCTCACCCGATGGAAAACAGATCGCCTACTTGCAAGCGAGCGCGCCTCTGCAAAGTGTGACTAGCAAATATCGTTTGATGATCATGGATCGTGATGGCAGCAACGCCGCCGCAATCTTCCCGCCCACAGATCGCGGCGCACTCTCACCACTCGACACCACCTTCGTCTGGTCGCCCGACAACGCGCAACTCGCCGCCATCCTCAACGGCAACTTGTGGATCGTTGATCTCAACACGCGCCTCTCGCAACAGATCACCGGCGACGGTCAGACCACCAACCCGACGTGGGTAAGGTGAGAAGACTTCGTCAAGAGGGATTTACAATCCCGATACCCATGAAAACACTTTTCTGTGTTCTCCTCGTCCTCTGCGCCCTCGCCTCTACCGCCATCCTCAACAACGCCAACGCGCAAACGCGCGGTCTCGATCTGGGTTCGCCGCTGAATCGCCCCGAACTCTACGGCATCAATGTTGATCTACGTTCCAATTTAAAAACGATTCGTGATTCTGGATTCAAATGGATTCGCCTTTCACTCGATCTGGATCAAATTGATCTGGCAGCCACCGACGCATTTTTTAACTCTGCAAGTGATAACGGACTCCGCGCCGTCGCCGTCCTCAAAGTGTCGCCGCCGATTGACCCCAACCGTTTTGCCTCTCTTGCCGCCGAATTCGCTAAACGCTATGGCAACCGAATCGATCATTATCAAATCCTCGACGAGCCAAACTTGATCAGCGCCTGGGGCGCGAACCCCAACCCCGCTGAATACACGCGCATACTCCAAGCAAGTTACAGCGCGATCAAAAAAGTTGATCTATCTTCAACGGTCATCCTCGCCGCCCTCGCCCCCACCATCGAGACGGGACCCAAGAACATCAGCGACATCCTCTACTTAAAGCAACTCTACGATCTCGGCGCGAAAGATTACTTTGACGCCGTTGCCGCAAAACCCTACGGCTTCAACACCTCGCCGCTAGATCGCACCGTTGACCCAAACATCCTCAACTTCTCACACATCATCCTTCTACGCGAAGAAATGTTGAAGCATGGCGACGAGAAAAAATTTCTATGGGCATCCGAATTTGGCTGGAGCAACCAACCCTCCATCTGGGGCAACGTCACACCCGAACAACAACTTCAATACACCCAACTCGCCTACACCCGCGCCCGCGACGAATGGCAATGGTCAGGTCCCCTCTTCCTCCAATCTCCAATCTCTAATCTCCAAGAGCCTTTCGCCCTCAATCACCAATCCCTCAATCTCCAATCTCTTTCAGCCGCCCCATCTGGAACCTACTCACCCCAATTACTAATTACCAATTACTCTTCAACATCCACCGGCAATTGGAAATTCTCGGATCTCGGCGCAGACATCCCACAAGACGGCGATGCCATAATCAAATTAAATTTCATCGGTGACAAGCTCGATGTCACTCTGCGCCGCGCCAACTATCGTGCCTATCTCTACGTCACCGTTGATGGTCAACCCGCCAACGCCCTACCCCGCGATCTTAATAACAACGCTTACGTCATCCTCACCTCACCCGATCTCTTGCCCCGCACCGATACGATCACATTAGCCTCAGGTTTAACACAAGGACAACACACCGCCGTCATTCGCGCTGATCGCGGTTGGGATCAATGGGCAATCGTTTCATTTACTGTTGGCACAAACGTAGCAAAACCCGACACGCGAATACCGTTAACGATCATTAGTTTGATCGCTGCTATTTGTATTCTCGGTTTGATAAGACCTAGCAGGTCTTCCAGACCTGCTAGGTCTCCTCTAGATCGTCTCAGCGATCTCACTCAATGGCTCACCACGATCATCGTTTCAATTCTCTTGTGGATCTCCGCTGGTTTAACTTGGAGCGCCGACTTCGCCGACTCCTTCCGCAAATACGGCGACGCCCTTCCTCTAATCGCCACGCTCCTCACTGCTACCATCTTTTATTACTCGCCATTCCTTATCCTTACCCTTATCTGTGCCATCATCCTCCTTCTCCTTTTCTACCTCCGCCCCGACATCGCGCTCGCCATCATCGCCTTCACCATTCCCTTCTATTTAGTACCCAAGAACCTGTGGACGCTCTCCTTCTCAATGGTTGAGATTTGCACGGTGTTGGCAGTTGCGGCAGCAGTATTACGATTCTTTCCAAAACTCATTTCCGCATTCCGCATTCCACATTCCGCATTCCTTAATCTCCAATCTCTAATCCCCAATCTCGACTTTGCAGTTCTCGCCTTCATCCTCATCAGCGCGGCAAGCATTTTTGTAGCCGAGATTCGCGGCGTCGCCATCCGCGAGTTTCGCATCATCGTCATCGAGCCAGCAATGTTTTACTTTCT
>JACRLA010000107.1 GCA_016215145.1 Chloroflexota bacterium | reverse complement strand
TCGTCATAATCTAACGCCCCATAGGCGCGAATTTCAACTTCTGCTCCTTGCCGCAACAAAATCGAATCGCCCAATTCGCGTTGAGCTTTGTCAATCTCTTTGCGCTGTTCACGCAATCGTTGCGGCGTCAGACCGCCGGTGATGCCCAAACTTTGCGAGTGATCGGTGATGGCTAACACGCGAAGCCCACGCGCCTTTGCCGCCTCTGCCATCTCTTTGATCGTTTTACTTCCATCGCTCCATGTCGAATGTGAATGTAGATTCGATTTTAAATCTTTCAGTACGATCAGGTTGGGCAATTCACCTTTGAGGGCGGCTTGCACCTCACCGCGATCTTCGCGCAACTCGGGTGGGATGTAAGGCAAGCCTAACGCCGCATAGACTTCTTCCTCTGTCGCGCACAAAATCTCTTTACCATTCTTCTTAGTCAGCGCGTGTTCCGAAAGTGATAAGCCCTTATCCAACGCGCGCTCGCGCAAACGCACGTTGTGATCTTTTGACCCGGTGGCATATTGCAGCGCCGTCCCAAACCGTTCCGGCGGATGCACCCACAACTGAGATCGCATCCCATCAGTAAACTCAATCGAAGATTTGGTCTCGCCCTTGCCCAACACTCGCGCAATATCTTTCTGTGACGTAAAAACTTTCATCACCGCATCCGAATCTTTGCAGGCAACCAACAAGTCGAGATCACCCACAGTGGATTTCATCCGGCGCAAACTGCCCGCCGCTTCTGCCGCCACAACACCTTTGATACCGCGCAACATAGTCAAAATGTTACGGGCAATAGGCAAGGCAACACCCAACGGTGTGCGCCCGCTTCGGCGTGAGAGTGATTCGATCCCCTCCAAAATTTTCTGTTCCGATTTCGCCCCCATGCCTTCAAGGTTGCGAAGTTCGCCCGCTTGCGCCGCCGCCTTCAACTGTTCCAGCGTGGTGATCCCTTTCACCTTCCAAAACATCGCCGCTTTTTTGGGACCCAAGCTCGGCACTTTGATCACATCTAACAGCGTCACCGGAATCTCGCGTTTGAGCTTTTCTAAAAATTCCAGTTTGCCTGTGCTGAGCAGTTCAAGAAGTCCAGCTTGCCCGTGCTGAGCAGTTCGTCAATTTTCTCGGCGATTGCCTCACCCACGCCGGGTATCTCGCGCAGCTTGCCCTCGCGCCACACGTCGTTCACGTCGCGCCCGTACTCGGCAAGAGTCTCTGCCGCTTTGCGATAGGCAAGAATTTTATAGATCACTTCGCCTTTGATCTCCAGCAAGTGAGCGATGTCGGAAAATGTTTGAGAGAGTTGTTGGTTGTTCATAAAAGGTAATTGGTAATTAGTAAATGGTGATTACCATTTACTGATTACAGTTTAGTTCATCCCGCAAAATTAACGGTCAACACCCACCCCAACCCATTCCACGCAATGCCTGCGCCAATATGAGTATAGCCCGAACCTAAAATGTTTGCGCGATGCGCCGCGCTGTTCATAAACCAAGTCACCGCGCCGTTAGGAAATTCGGCGAGCGACCACTGCCCGCTCCAAAATATATTTTCTCCGGCGTTGCCGAAACCCGCCGCCAACACGCGCGCCTTGCCTAAACTCGCTCCCGTAATCGGATCGTTGTGCGAAAAATATCCGCGCGCCACCATATCGGCAGAACGGGCGCGGGCGATTTGCATAACGGCTTCGCTGCGCGCCAGTGGCGGCATCCCCGATGAAGATCGTTGCGCGTTGATCAAACTGATCACATTGGACTCGGCACTCGCCACATCGGTAAACCCTTCGGGCTTCGGTGTAAACCCTTGGGGTCTTGGAGACCCGAAGGGTTTGGGCGAGATCACGGGAACGATCACCCTGCTTGTAGCGATCGCCGGCGCGGGTGTATTCGTCGGCGGGCGTTTGGTGGGCGTGAGCGATGGCGTGACGAGATTACGAAACGGCAACGGTTCATCCGTGGTTTTGATCGCCGTGCCTTTGGTGGGCGTGATGAAAATGATCTGCGTGGGTTCGGGGGTGGCTTGGGCGCAGGAGGTGAGGAGGACGGCGATACATAAAAAGTATTTCACCCGAGAAATTATATCTGCTTGACATTAAGAAATGGTAAGGTAGGATCATCATAATTGTGATCTCAAGCAATTGAGGAGAAAGCCATGAACCCAACTGCAACTGTTCCCGAAGTTCTCACCCTCGATGAAGTCGCGCGTTACTTACGGCTTCCTACCGATATTGTCGAGCGACAAGCCGCTAAAGGTCAAATACCAGGGCGGCGCATCGAAGATACGTGGCGATTCTTGAAAGCGGCGATTGACGCGTGGTTGCAGAGTCAAGACAGCCGCACGGTTTTGATTCAGCAGGCAGGTGCGTTGAAGGATGACGAATCGTTATACGTTTTGCGTCAATCTATTTATGCTTTGCGTGAGCGACCTGAGGCAGATGAGAAAGCGGGGGCGTAATGTACTTGATTGATACCGATACCTTGACACATTTATATGCCGGTCATCATCGTGTTATTAATGCATTGCAGAATCTCACCGATGCAGATGTCGGCACAACGATCATCACAAAAGTTGAATTGCTTCGCGGACGTTTTGACTTCATATTAAAAGCGTCCTCGGGTGTTGAGGTTCTGCGCGCTCAACACTGGCTCGTGCGGACTGAAGAGCTATTAGCACAGATCAAAATAGTCACACTGGATAATGCCGCCGTCTCTCACTTTGATCGTTTAAGAGGAACAAAAGGGGTTAACAAGATCGGACGCGCCGATCTCCTCATCGCGAGTATCGTGCTTGCAAATAATGCGACATTAGTTACTCGCAACTTGCGCCACTTTCGCCAAATCCCAAACATCAAAGTCGTTAACTGGGTGGATTAGATCATGCCCCTCCACGAACTCCTCGGCAACCAACACATGCACACCCCTTACAGCGACGGCGAAGGCTATCACGCCGAGATCGCTCAGGCGGCGATTAACGCCGGACTCGATTACATCATCGTCACCGATCACAATATCTTGGTCGAAGGCATCGCGCCGTATCATTTCAGCGAAGATAAAAAGAAGCGCGTGCTGGTGATGACGGGCGAAGAGGTGCATGACACATCGCTGCTGCCGCAAAGCAATCACTTGCTCGTCTACAACACCGGGCGCGAACTCGCCGCTTGCGCCTACGATACACAACTGTTAATTGACGAAGTAAATCGATCAGGCGGTATGTGTTTCTGCGCTCATCCATTTGATTACACGTCTAAACTCATTGACTATGAACCTATCAACTGGCGGCGTTGGGATGTGAAAGGTTTCCACGGTCTCGAAATTTGGAATTACATGAGCGAGTTCGTGCGCCTGACGACCACGGTGCAGAACGCCATCAAGTATGCGCGTCAACCTGATCTTGGAATCGCTGGACCCAACCCTGACACGTTGAAGAAGTGGGATGAATTGACGGCGTCAGGTTTAAAAATTGTTGGCATTGGTAATTCGGATGCACACGCGACGAAGGTGACGAAGTTCGGTCACAGCGCGGTGATCTTTCCGTACGAGATGTTGTTCCGCGCAGTCAACACGCATCTGCTGGTCAACGAAGGACTCAACGGCGACATTGATCACGACTCGAAATTAATTTATGCCGCCTTGCGCGATGGACATTGTTTCATCGGCTACGATCACCCTGCCCCCACACGCGGCTTTCGTTTTTCGGCTCAAGGCGAAAAGGGTGCGGCGATCATGGGCGATGAGATTAACATGGGCGCCGGAGTGACGCTTCAAGTTTCTGTTCCGGCGAAGGCGGAGATTCGCTTGTTACGCAATGGCAGCGTGATCGCCAAACGTGACGCCGACACTCACCTCATGCACATCGCCGACAAGCCCGGTGTGTATCGCCTCGAAGCGTATATTGACTTCAAAGGTCAAAAGCGTGGGTGGATTTTTAGTAACCCGATCTATATTCGGTAGTTAGGTTGTTGGGTTGTTGGGTGGTTAGTGCCTCCCACTGGCATCTCGTTAACTTCACAACCACCTAACCATCAAACCACCTAACCACCATGTTTCTTCCTCCAAACCCTAAAGAATTCAATAGCAAAGTTTGGGAGATCGTCCGAAAGATTCCGCGCGGTAAGGTGACGAGCTACGGGCGCATCGCGGCGATGATCGCCACACCCAACGGCATGACGTTGAAGGAATACGAAGGCGTGGGCGCGCGTTGGGTCGGCAGCGCAATGGCGCAGTGTCCGGATGATGTTCCGTGGCAGCGCGTGATCAACTCGCAAGGCAAGATCAGCATTCGCAAAAACAGCGACGGGCATCTTTTGCAAAAAAAATTGTTGGACGATGAAGGGATCGAGTTTGATTTAAAAGATCGAATCGATCTCTCACGCTATGGGTGGAATGCTGATCAGCCCACATTGGGAATCTAAAATGGTGATCGCCGCGCCGATTAAAGTTCCACCGCCGAATACGGTTGCGCCGCCAACGTCCGCGCCACCGAGTACCACCCCGTCCCCATCCACTGCTGCGCGGCAGCTTGACAAACTTTTTCATTAACCCTATATTAGAACGCATATTCTATTCGCGGCAATTAAGAGATCGGCGCGCGCCAATCCAAATTGCCAAAGGAGACTCAGATGAATTTGGGTTCAATCAACTGGTTGGCTGTGGTGGTTTGCGTTGTAGTCAGTATGATCATTGGATCGACTTGGTTTAGCGAGAAAGTTTTTTTTCCGATGTGGTGGCAGGCAATTGGTAAATCAAAAAGCGATACACCCGGTATGTCGGCTGGGGGCGACATGGTGAAAACTTTTGGGTTGACTATCCTCGCCTCATTTGTCCAAGCCATCTTCATGTCGCTTTTCATCACGGCGATGGGAAGCACCACGCTTGTTTCTGGCGCGTTGGCGGGTTTCTTACTCTGGCTTGGTTTTGTTGCGCCATCCAGTTTAACTAACAAAGTGTTCGCCGGTCAATTAAAAGCGTGGGTACTCGAAGCAGGCAACCATCTTGTCACTTACGTTTTGTTTGGCGCAATTCTGGGCGCGTGGCGTTAAGTCCAAAAAAGTTTTCGCCAACTATCGCACGCACATCTAAACGAGAGACTCTGCTGTGCAGAGTCTCTTTTGTTCTATCAGTCATCTGCGGTAAGATTCTCTCATGCCAAAATTTGAACTGGTCTCTAACTTCCAACCTACCGGCGATCAGCCCGAGGCGATTAAAAAACTTGTCGAGGGACTCCACAAAGGGTATCGCAATCAAGTGCTGCTCGGGGCAACGGGGACGGGAAAGACGTATACCGTCGCTAACATCATTCAACAACTTCAACGCCCCACCCTGATCATGGCGCACAACAAAACATTGGCGGCACAGCTGTATGCCGAGTTCAAAGATTTCTTCCCAAAGAACGCGGTGGAGTATTTCGTTTCGTATTACGACTACTACCAGCCCGAAGCTTACGTCCCTAAACACGATCTGTTCATCGAAAAGGAAACCCAAATCAACGAAGAGATCGAGCGTCTGCGACTGGCGGCAACTACGGCAATGATGAGTCGCAAGGATGTGATCATCGTCGCCTCGGTGTCGTGCATCTACGGCTTGGGATCGCCTGAAGCATTTGGCAAAGTGGTGATCGAACTGAAAGCCGGTGAAGCCATTCGACGCAACACGTTATTACGGCGGCTGGTGGAGATTCATTACACGCGCAACGACACCGAACTTAAACTCGGCACGTTCCGCGTGCGCGGCGACACACTGGAAGTGATGCCGGCTTACGAAGAAAAAATCTACCGCATTGATTTCTTCGGCGACGACATTGAACGCATGTTGGAGATTGATTACGTGACGGGCGAAGTGCTGAACACACGCGACGAACTCAGCATCTATCCGGCGCGGCACTTCATCACCGAAGAAGAGAAGATGAAGAAAGCGATCACCGACATTGAAGCCGAGCTTGAGGAACGTATTAAGTATTTCAAAGCACAAGAGATGTATCTGGAAGCGCAGCGCATTGAGCAACGCGGGCGATACGATCTGGAGATGATGAAAGAGGTCGGCTACTGTTCGGGTATTGAAAACTATTCGCGGCATATGGATCAACGCCCGCCGGGGTCGCCGCCGTGGACGCTGGTGGACTACTTCCCGCCCGATTACATGTTGGTCTTGGACGAAAGCCATATGACTGTGCCACAGATTCGCGGTATGTTCGGCGGAGATCGATCACGCAAGGAAGTGTTAGTGCAATACGGTTTTCGCTTACCGTCGGCGATTGATAACCGCCCGCTTAACTTCTCGGAATTTGAATCACGCATGGGGCAGACGATTTACACGTCGGCGACACCGGGACCGTACGAGTTGGAACACGCGCAACAAATCGTGCAACAGATCATCCGCCCCACGGGGTTGATCGATCCTGAAGTGGAGATTCGCAAGACCGACGGACAGATTGACGATCTGGTGAAGGAGATTCGGCAACGGTTAGAGCAAGGCGAGCGTGTGTTGGTGACGACGCTGACGAAGAAGATGGCGGAGAAACTTGCCGATTATATTTTGGAACTTGGGATCAAAGTTCATTATCTACATTCGGAAGTGGAGACATTGGATCGCATCGGAATCCTGCGCGACTTGAGACTCGGAGTCTTTGATGTGGTTGTCGGCATCAACTTATTGCGTGAGGGTTTGGATCTGCCAGAAGTTTCACTCGTAGCGATTCTTGATGCCGATAAAGAAGGATTCTTACGCAGCGGCACGTCGCTTTTGCAAACCATCGGGCGCGCGGCGCGGCATTTGCACGGCAAGGTGATCATGTACGCCGATAAGATGACCGACTCGATGAAGTTCGCCCTGAGCGAAACGGATCGCCGCCGTGAGATTCAAAAGAAGTACAACGACGATCACGGCATCGTGCCGGCTTCTATCGTTAAGAGCGTGCGCGATTTGACGATGCGGGTGAAGGCAGTCTCCGAGGAGCGGGCGGAGTACACGGCGTCACCGGCGCAACTGCCCAAAGCCGATCTGGCGCGGATGATCAAAGAGTTGGAAAAGCAAATGAAAGAGTCGGCGCAGAATCTAGAATTTGAAAAAGCGGCGATGCTGCGCGATCAGATTTTCGATCTACGGCAGACGATGGCGGATAAAGCCAATGTGCCGGAGTGGGAGCGGTTTAAGTTGTTGACAGAGGAGGTAGAATAAGACTATGCCAACGCCGTTTCCGGGGATGGATCCGTATCTCGAAAAGTGGATATGGGAAGAAGTTCATACGCGACTGATTATCGCCCTCGCCGATTTTCTGACGCCGAAGATCAGTCCGAAATATCGCGTCGGCATCGAGAAACGCACATACTTTCAGATCGAGTTTAGGCAATCAAAAACTGAGGACTTGCTTGGGTTGCCTGATCTCGTTATTGCCAAACCAAAGAAACTGCATGAGGTGATGGACGCGCCATACACGGTCACGCCCATCGTGGGTCGGCTTCCTACGCAAGAAGAGATGCACGAAAAAAGAGAGCGGTATCTGGAAATCCGCGAAGTGGCAACCAATCAAGTGATCACTACACTTGAATTACTTTCGCCCGGCAACAAGCGGCATGGCGAGGGACGCGACCGATACGAGATGAAACGGTTTGAGATTTTGGCGAGTGAAGCGCATTTTATCGAAATTGATCTTGTCCGCGCCGGTGACATCTTGCCAATGGGGATTCCAACAGACGCGGTAGGCGATTATCACATCATCGTCAGCCGCGCCCAACACCGCCCACGCGCCGATGTCTATGCATTTAAATTGCGGCAGCCGATTCCAAATTTCCCTGTGCCGCTTCTTCAAGAAGACCCCGAGCCCACTGTGCCACTCAATCAACTTGTGCATGAGCTCTATGATCGAGCAAGATACGATCTCGTGATTGATTACGCTCAACCACTTAAGCCACCGTTGGCAAAAGAAGATCAAGAGTGGGCTAACGCCTTAATTAAAAAAATCTCGCAGACTGTGTAAGTCTGCGAGATTTTTTATTGTTACAGCGCCGCTTTCGCCGCCGCTAATACTTCGTCGTAATTCGGCTCCATGCCCAATTGCGGCATGTACGCCACATAAACCAACTTGCCATCACGATCTACCACAAACACCGCGCGGCGATGCCAGCGACGTTCTTTGATATACGTGCCATACTTGATTCCAAAATCCATATCCAGATGATCCGAAAGAGTCTGTACTTTATCAATCCCCGCTCCGCCGCACCAAATTTTTTGCGCGATAGGCAGATCGGAACTGATAACTAAAATTGCAATGTCGTCACCCAAAGCCGCCGCCCGTTCGTTGAACGTGCGCGTCTCTTTATCGCACACGGCTGTATTGAGCGACGGCACGGCGGCGAGAATACGCACCTTGCCCGCCGTTGAAGCCAAGCCCGGCAGCAGTGACCAATCAATTGCCTGAGCCGAAAATTCAGGCGCGGTCTGACCCACCACGACATCATTGCCGATGATCGTCGCCGGGTTCTCGCCCAACTTGATCACGCCCACGCGCTCCACAATTTTGGGCTTTGCCGCACGCACCACTCTCTTAACGACCTTCTTCACAGTTTTCTTGGTCGCCTTCTTTGTAGATTTTTTTGCCTTTGCCATGAACCGTTACTCCTTGATCTTTTAAGATAACGCGGCACAGTTTACTATACTTGTGAACAGAGATCAACAAATTGCAGAAAAGTAGAGACGTTGCAATGCAACGGCGCTACCTCTCTACCGCAGACGTTGCATCGCAACGGCTCTACCTCTCTACCGCAGACGTTGCATCGCAACGGCTCTACCTCTCTACCGCAGACGTTGCAATGCAACGGCTCT
>JACRLA010000106.1:2874-3804 GCA_016215145.1 Chloroflexota bacterium | reverse complement strand
TGCAGTGTTGTGTTATGCGCTTGTCCCCCTGATGGGTCATAGCGGAATCGGGTTGGCGAACACAATTGCTTTCACGGGAGAGGCGGCGGGGTTGGTATGGATTCTTCACCGTCGAAAAGTTTTGTGAGTCGGTTGCCATTCATGGATGACTGGCTTATACTTACTAAAATTTTTCAAAGGAGTTATGACTATGAACAAAGGAATTGAAATGGAATATGGCAAGGCGTTTACGTTTGCCATGGAGGATCCTGACTGGATCAAAAAATTGGGCATTGCCGCGGCGATTGTCTTCGTGGCGATCATCGGCTCGGTCTTTTTGCTAATCCCTACTATCTTGGGACTTCTCTTGCTCTCAGGCTATGCGGTAGAGATTGCGCGGCGGGTGATTAACAACGAGGCGAAGCCGTTGCCGGAATGGACGGATTTTGGCGGACTGTTCAAGAACGGTTTGTTCTTGGCGATTGCCTTATTCGTCTACTCTCTGCCCTCCATCATTCTTTCGGTGTGCGCCCAGAGCAACAGCTTTTTGCCGGCGATGCTGAGAGGCAACGTGGATCGTGACATCGTCGAAATGGCTCAAACCGTGACGGGAGTCTTGGCGCTGTGCTGCAGTTGTGTGCAGTTCATCTATTCGATCTTTATAGGCATGCTCACTCCGGCGGTGGCAGGGCAGGTTGCTTCCAAAGGCACGATTGGCGCGGCGTTTGATTTCAAAGCGGTGTTTGGGCATTTGCGCGCGCAGCCGGTGGTGTATTTGCTGGTCTTCCTCATCACGGCAGTTGCCGGTTTCGTTCTGGCGCTGGTGGGGATGATCGTCTGCGGTATTGGTTTGTTTGTTACCTTGCCGTTTGCGACGTTTGTGAATGCCCATCTGTGGGGGCAGGCTTATCGCTTCACGTCATCTAAACTTGGTGAAGCTCCGGCGGCGTA
>JACRLA010000106.1:0-2846 GCA_016215145.1 Chloroflexota bacterium | reverse complement strand
TTTTTGTTTAACTCACATCCAACAACACCTTCAACACCCCCGCCTCTTGCGCCTTCTCCATCGCTGTTACGGCGTCATCGAGAGTGTATCGCGCGTGAACAAACGATCCAACGTCAATTAACTTTCGCGCCAGCAGATCGAGCGCGGCTTTAAAGGGACCACAGCGCGAACCGATGATCGTGATCTCATCTACCACGATGCTGCTTATGTCGAGCGTCAATTTTCCGGCGTAGGTGCTTTTGAGGACGAGCCGCCCCCCGCCGCGCAGATAACCGCGCGCCATTTCAAAACCGCCGGGGCTTCCCGTCACTTCAATAGCAACGTCGGCTTTTTGGGAGTCAACGTCTTCGACGTTGCCCGAAGTCGGAGACTTCGGATTCCAGATCGCCGTCTTAATCCCGCGCCTCTTTAAAATCTCAAGTTTGTTTTCGTGTTTGCCGATCACGGTGAGGTCGCATCCGCTCAACGCCACCACTTGCGCGCACAGCAAGCCCAACTTGCCATCGCCGATGAGGACGACTCGATCTTCGGGATGAATTTGAACCTGCTGCGGAATTTGCAAGGCGGCGGCGAGTGGCTCGGTGAAAACCGCCTCATCCTCTGAAACATTGTGAGGCACTTCGTGCAGATTCTCGTAGGGCAGTGTCGTGTATTCGGCGAACACGCCGTTACGATCTTGAATCCCTAATACCGTACGGTGTTCACAGTGATTGCGATTCTTATGCAAGCAGGCTTCACACTTGCCGCACCGCGCATTGATCTCTCCAACGACTCGTTTGCCTTTCCACTCGCCATCCGACTCGACAACCCCAACGAACTCGTGACCCAACACACCGGCGTAGGGATAATAGCCGCGCAGAAGTTCCACATCCGTATTACAGATGCCCGCGCGAATTATTTTGATTAATGCTTCGCCGTGAGGAGGCGTGGGGAGTGGGAGATTCTTGCGAAGGGAGAGGTGTTGCTTCTCTAACCAAAGTCCGCGCACAATAGTAATTTGTAATTGGTAATTACTAATCACCAATTACCCCGTAATGCCTGCCATGAGTAAACCAAGCTTCTCTCGCGTCGCTTCGGCGCTTGGCATCACGGCGACGATGCGTCCGTGATACATCACCGCGATGCGATCCGACAGAGCGAGAATTTCGTCGAGTTCGGCAGAGACCACTAAGACGGCGCAGCCTTCGTCGCGTTTCTCGATGATGCGGCGATGGATGTATTCAATCGAGCCGACATCCAAACCGCGAGTGGGTTGATTGGCGATGAGCAGTTTAATAGGGCGTGAGAACTCGCGCGCCACGATCACTTTTTGTTGATTGCCGCCGGATAAAGTTTTTGTCGCCACCGTCGAAGCGGGCGTTCGCACGTCAAACTCTTCAACCAACCTATCGGCGTTTTGCTTGATTCGCACTTCGTCCATGATCGTGCTGCGGGCAAACGGTTGTTGATAATAGGTGTTCAACACCATGTTGTCGGTCAGTGGATACGCCAAGACCAGCCCATGACGCTGACGATCTTCGGGGATGTGCGCCGACCCTAACTCGGTGATGGTGCGCGGCGAAGATTTTGTAATGTCGCTGCTGAGCAAATGGATCGATCCACTGGCGATTTTTCTTAATCCGGTCAGCGCCTCAACCAGTTGTGTTTGTCCGTTGCCCTGCACACCGGCAATGCCCAACACCTCACCGGCGCGCACGTTGAAGGACGCGCCGTTCACCGTCATCACGCCGCGATCATCGGCGACCTGCAGATCGTTGACGTTTAACACTTCGTCGGTGGGATGCGCCGGACCCCGATCCACTTTTAAGATCACTTCGCGCCCGACCATCATCGCCGCCAGTTTTGCTTCATTCGTCTCGGCCGGCTTCGTGGTGCCAACCACATGCCCGGCGCGCAACACGGTGATGCGGTCAGCGGCGGCGAGAACTTCTTTTAATTTATGGGTGATGAAAAAGATGGACACGCCGCGCCCGGTTAATTCGCGCATGATGCGGAAGAGATCGTCCGCTTCTTGAGGGGTTAACACCGCCGTCGGTTCGTCGAGGATCAGAATTTTGGCGTTGCGGTACAGCGCCTTGACGATCTCGACTCGTTGTTGAATGCCCACCGGCAAATCTTTCACCAGCGCATCGGGATCGATCTCGAGCCCATATTGCTGTGACACTTCGCGGATGCGTTGCGACGCGGTGCGGCGATCTAACATCACGCCGCCGCGCGTGTTCTCGTGACCGAGAATGATGTTTTCGGCGACGGTGAAGACCGGGACGAGCATGAAGTGTTGATGCACCATGCCGATGCCCAGTTTGATGGCATCTTGCGGATTATGGATCGTCTCCTCTTTGCCATCTACCAAAACTTTGCCTTCGTCTTGGTGGTAAAGACCGTAGACGATGTTCATCAACGTGGTCTTGCCCGCGCCGTTCTCGCCCAACAGCGCATGAACTTCACCCTTCTCCAGAGTTAAACTCACTCGGTCATTCGCCAGTGTGCCGGGGAATTGTTTGGTGATGTTTTGGACTTCGAGGGCAATTGACATAAATTATGAATTATGAAGGCAGAATTATGAACGAGGTGCGGAGAAAATTTCATCCTTCATAATTCATCCTTCTTACTTCTCGTACGCTTGTCCGTCTGCTGCCGGAGGTGTCGTGCGCCCGACGATTCCGGTTAAGGCAAACATGGTGAGGATGTACGGGATCATGCCGACGATCTGTGACTTCTTGAGAAAGTGTAAGCTTTCGGGGATGGATGTGGAGTAGTACTGCAAATTGATCTGCATGGCTTGCGCCGCGCCAAAGAGCAGTGTCGCCGCCCACGCCCCGAAAGGCGACCAGTTGCCGAAGATC
>JACRLA010000030.1 GCA_016215145.1 Chloroflexota bacterium | reverse complement strand
AGAGACGAAAGGTTTGATCACGTCGCCTTCAACGGACGAGAGAATGTATGCGCCGATGACCGCGCCTACGATTCCGGGGATGATGAGGCGTTTAACCAAAAACCAATTCACATTTCCAAAACCGAAATGCGAAGCTCCCGACAGCGCGGTGGTAAACGTTTCTGCCAGATGCACGCTGGCACTCGCCGCCGCAGGTGAGACGCCGAGCGTGAGCAGCAGAGTGGTGGTGCTGACTCCGTACGCCATGCCTAACGCGCCGTCTATCATCTGCGCCGTGAAGCCGATGACGACGAAGAGGATGAAGTTTTGATCGAACACGACTTAATCGAAGGTGGAACAGACACGCCAGCCCATCGCGCATAACGCCGGGGCGATGATCACCACAGAGAATGCGGTGACAAGCTGCAAGGCGAAAAGGATCAACCCGCCCAGACGATACCATCGCATTTGATTCGGGTTGCCGCCCACTGCCGATTCGAATCTTTTTCGCATGACGCTGGTCAAGGCAATTGAGAGGAACGCCGCAAGAGGGATCAACATGCAGGCGAAGAATCCAAAGTCGGGGAAGAAACTTCCCATGTTGAGCGCCATAAAAAGCGCGGCGGCGGCATCGCCGACGATCACCACAATCCAATAGAGTGCGATCTCGTGCCGCACATTTCGTTTGAGAATTTCGATCCACGCCCATGTGGCTACGGGTCCGATCAGCGTGGGCGGCAGGATCGCGCCGAGTATTGAGAAGATCATATTCCCTCACACTTCATTTTAAAAAGTTGACGATCAGTTCGCGCAGTTCGGGCGAGACGAACCAGACTAACGCCGCCGCGCCGCTGATGAGCAACACAAAAAGAAGAAATAAGATGACGACTCCGTTCAACGGTGACACCGTCTCCATCATGGGTGGCGTTGACGGCGTCCCAGAGTTAACACTACTAGCAGGCTGTCGGAGAAACCCATTTTCTTGGGGAAAACGGGTTTCTGCGTTGCTCACCGTCTTCTCCATTCCATCAATCACGTCTTTCGCTTCTTTCAACCCGACCCCATATAACTCGCGGAATTTTTTGATCGCTTCGATCTTGTTGCCGCTCTGCACTAAACGAATCACTTCCTGCATCGCCGCCGCTTGTGGTGTGGCGGGCGCGGTGGTGTAGGGTGTAGATGTTGTCACCGTGTTGATCGTCGCCGACCTGTTACGTTCTATCGCCTCGACTGCATCCTTCGCTTCTTTGAGCCCTACGCCGGTTGCTTCACGAAAAAGTTTGATCGCTTCGATCTTGTTACCCCCTTTAATTAAACGCACCACTTCCTTCATCTTCTCGGCTTGATCCATTGTGCCACCGATACTGCTTGTGACGACGTTGTTGATCTGAACCGCTTCGCCGCGGGCGATTGCCTCAACGGCGTCTTTGGCTTCTTTGAGCCCGGCGTTAGTGATCTCACGATACAGCTTGATGGCGTCGATCATTCTGCCGCTTTGCGCGAGTCGTTTGACCTCTTTTAATTTTTGCGCTTGATGGATGAGGGAGTTCATATCAGGGTTCATAATCTCCAATCTCCAATCTCTAATTTCTATTTCGCCTTCGCTTGATTCGCTACCGCCTCTGCCGCCTTCTTCACCGCCTCTTCGTCGCCGAGATAGTAGTGTCTGATTGGTTTGAGATCGTCATTCAATTCATACACCAATGGAATGCCTGTCGGGATATTGAGTTCAACGATCTCTTCATTAGAAACATTGTCGAGATATTTCACCATCGCCCGTATGCTGTTGCCATGCGCGGCGACAAGCAGGCGCTTGCCGCTTTTAATAGAAGGGGCGAGTGTGTTGTGCCAATAGGGCAGCACGCGAGCAAGTGTGTCCTTAAGTGATTCGCAGCGCGGCAGTTGATCTTTAGCCACGTCGGCATAACGGCGATCACGCGACGGGTGACGGTCATCGCTGGGGTCGAGCGCCGGGGGTGGCACATCATAGCTGCGCCGCCACAGTTTCACTTGCGCCTCTCCATATTTTTCCGCCGTCTCCGCTTTGTTCAATCCTTGCAGCGCGCCGTAATGGCGCTCATTTAATTGCCAAGCGCGATGCACCGCGATCCATTCAAGTTCCATCGTCTCCAAAACGATCCACAATGTTTTGATCGCCCGCTTGAGGACGGATGTGTAAGCGACATCAAAGGTGTAGCCGCCGTCGCGCAACAACCGCGCGCCTGCCAACGCCTCACCTCTGCCGTGATCAGTTAAATCGAAACAAAAAACAGGCACACCATTGTGCGCCTGTTTCCTTTATCTCCCTTATTTCCTTTTACCTTATCGCCCTCTCCGTCGCTTTATCAAACAGATGCATGTTATCCAAGTTCATCGCCAACTGCACCTTGTCGCCGATGCGCGCTTTACTGCGCGGGTCAACGCGAGCCACAAAACTTGTGTCACCTGCGACCAAATATAAAAATACTTCATTGCCCATCAATTCAGTCACATCCACTTTACATTCAATGGATGCCTGATGAATTCCGGGCGGCGCAAAGCTCGGGTCGTGAATATCTTCAGGGCGGACTCCGAAGACCACATCCTTATCCATGTAAGCCTTGTAAGGAGTGTCCTTGCCTTGCGGCAGAGTCAACACAAATGAACCCGAGTCCACAACCGTCTTGCCGTTATCGGATTTCAATCGCGCGTTGAAAAAGTTCATCGAAGGCGAACCGATGAAACCGGCGACAAAGATATTGTCGGGATGGTCGTATAGGTTCTGCGGTGAGTCGATCTGTTGAAGAACACCATCCTTCATCACAGCAATGCGGCTTGCCATCGTCATCGCTTCCACTTGATCGTGCGTGACGTAGATGAAAGTTGTGCCAAGTTGTTGATGCAGTTTAGAAATTTCGGCGCGGGTTTGCACGCGCAGCTTCGCGTCGAGGTTCGACAGAGGTTCGTCGAAGAGGAACACGGCGGGGTTGCGGACGATTGCCCGCCCGACGGCGACACGCTGGCGTTGACCGCCGGAGAGTTGCTTGGGTTTGCGATTCAATAATTGCCCAATGCCCAAAATATCCGCCGCCTTCTTCACCCGCGAATCGATCTCGGCTTTTGGAACCTTTCTCAACTTGAGACCGAACGCCATGTTGTCATACACCGTCATGTGCGGGTAGAGGGCGTAAGACTGAAACACCATCGCGATGTCACGATCTTTTGGAGCGACATCATTAACAACGCGATCTCCGATGCGAATCTCGCCGCCGGTGATCTCTTCCAAACCAGCGAGCATACGCAGTGCGGTGGATTTGCCGCAGCCCGAGGGCCCCACCAATACCAAAAATTCTTTATCAGCAACCGAGATGTTCAAATCGTTGATGGCGGTCACATCGCCGAATTTCTTTGTGACGTGTTCGTAAGTTACACTTGCCATGATGTCCTCACATTCGTCGAGAGTATAGTGGCTTGATTATAAGTGTGAGGATGTTAGATGTCAATTTACGTGACACTTTTCTTTGACCCATAATTTACATTCTGTTATGATGAATTTGATGACACACTGGTTTGATCAATTAACAAAAACATACCCCTGGCTGGGCTGGCTCAAGATCAATTTGGGCGTCAAGCGATGGATCGTTTTATTGTTGGGCGGTATCGTCGCCTTAGGTGTCGGCATCGCTTTCGCCCTCGTCGAACTGTATCAGGGCGGGGCGATGCCGCTTCCGCTTGATGTGCTGACGATGCAATTTCTGCCGCGTTGGTTTCGCGCTATCCTTCTTGCCGTCGTCGGCATTGGCTCCGTCGTTGTCTCACTTTGGAAATTAAGCGACACGATTCTCTCGCCGTTCACCACCAATGGAAAATCAATCGTGCAAGTGGTGACGGAACATCGCCGCAAGGGACGCGGACCGCGCATCGTGGTGATCGGCGGCGGCACGGGGATGGCGACTCTGCTGCGGGGGCTTAAGCGCCACACTGCCAACCTCACCGCTATTGTCACCGTCGCCGATGACGGCGGCTCAAGCGGACGTTTGCGCCGAACACTCGGCGTGCTGCCGCCGGGAGATTTTCGCAATTGCATCGCCGCCCTCGCCGACGACGAAGCGCTCATCACACAACTCTTTCAATACCGTTTTGGATCGGGCGAAGGATTAGAAGGCCACTCGTTTGGAAATTTATTTATCAGCGCGATGGCAGAGGTCACGGGGTCGTTTGAAAAAGGTTTAGCCGAATCGAGTCGTGTTCTTTCAATTCAAGGGCGGGTGATCCCTTCAACGGAATCGGCGATACCATCGTCGCCCGGCGCGATTGAGCGAGTCTTCCTTCAGCCCGATGATGTTTCCGCTTACCCTGAAGCGCTGCAAGCGATCCTCGCCGCCGATATGATCGTCGTCGGACCCGGCAGTTTATACACCAGCGTCATCCCGAATCTTTTGGTGCGTGACATCGCCGCCGCCGTGAAAGCCAGCCGCGCCACAAAAGTGTTTGTGTGCAACGTGGCGACTCAACCCGGCGAGACAGATGGTTACAGCGTGATCGATCATTTGAAAGCGTTGGAAGCGCACTCAAGCCAGAATCTTTTCCCGATTGTGATCGCTAACGACAAACAAGTTGGCACGTTGCTGCCGAATCTGGAATGGGTACGAGTCGATCCACATCTCAACGGTGGGCATCGTTTGATCACGGTAGACGTAGCGTTGGCGGATAAACCGTGGCGGCATGATTCCGAAAAGCTGGCGAGTGTGTTGATGAAGATCAACGAAGAAAATTTAGTTGCGTTATAAACAGAATACGCAATACGGGATACGCAATACGTAACGCGTATTCCGTATTGCGTAATGCGTATTTCGTAAATCAATTCAAAGGAGTCCCAACATGGCAAAAATAAAAATTGGTATCAACGGTTTTGGGCGCATCGGGCGGCAAGCATTGCGCGCCATCAACGAGCGTCATCCTAACGAGATCGAAGTGGTAGCAGTTAACGACTTGTTCGATCCCGCAACTAACGCTCACCTCTTCAAATACGACTCGACCTACG
>JACRLA010000029.1 GCA_016215145.1 Chloroflexota bacterium | reverse complement strand
CCTTTGTCGCCGCCAACGTATATCAACTCCCCTTCAAGCCGAAAGTTTTCAGCGCGGCAATGATGATCCGCGTGATGCATCATTTGGTCGAGCCTCTTGCCGCGCTCAAAGAAATTAAATCCACCCTCGCCGACGGCGGCGCGTTTATTCTCGAATTTGCCAACAAGCAGAATCTAAAATCAATTTTGCGCTACGCCTTGCGCCAACAATCGTGGAGTCCGTTCTCACCCGAACCTGTAGAGTTTGTTAAACTTAACTTTGACTTCCATCCGCAAACAATGCGACAATGGATTCGAGAAGCCGGGTTCGAGATCAAAGCACAACGCAGCGTATCGCATTATCGAATCGGTGCGCTGAAACGATTCGTTCCCCCGACGTTGTTAGCTGCGCTGGATGGGGCGGTTCAACCGACGGGTGAATGGTTCCAATTTGCGCCGAGTGTGTTTATCAAAGCAGTAAGCAGTGGTCAGTTATCAGTGATCAGTGGTCAGTTATCAGTAATCAGTGATCAGTCGTTAGAAATTTTTGCTTGTCCGGTGTGCAAAGGTAATTTGAACGAGTTGAAGTGCGCTGTAAAGGCGAGTTACAAAAAGAATTGGATTATTTTCAATGTTCCGCTTGTGGTAAAAAATGGGGGATCAAAAATGGCATCTATGATTTCAAGGAGGCTTTATGAAAGACACTCATGAAGTATATGCAGTGAAGGTGGCAGGCGTAAAACGCAACTTACGTTTGTTTGAAGTCAAGCCCGGCTTGCGAATCGCTATTCTCAACATTTTGGGCGACACAAAATTAGTAGAGGCATCGGCGAAGGCGTTAGCCAAAAAATTTAAAACACAAAAACTAAAATACGATGCGCTGGTGACAGCCGAAGCAAAAAGCATCCCGCTGGTTCACGCGCTGGCGGTGGTAACGAAGAAGCCCTACGTGATTTTGCGTAAGACGTATAAAGGTTACATGGGCGACGCGGTCAAAACAGAAACGCTTTCGATCACAACCGGCGCGCCGCAAACTTTGTATCTCGACGAAAAAGATCGTGCTCTAATTGACGGCAAGAAAGTGATCTTGGTAGATGATGTGATCAGCACCGGCTCCACGCTTCAGGGGATGCGGATGCTGATGGAGTCGGCGGGTGCAAAGGTGGTCGCCGAGTCGGCGATCTTCACCGAAGGTGAGCGAGCGCAATGGGAGAATGTGATCGCGCTTGGGCATCTGCCGTTGTTTACGTCGTAATGTTTTCGTAACCCACTTCCGATAATCTTGCGGCGACAATTAACCTGTTGCCGCTTTTGTTTAACTTCACGAATCTTTTTTAGGCGCGCGTCGTCTAACAGGATATAATTTTATTCATTGAGGAGAACTTATGAACAACATTTTTGGACGCAAACAACAAGAAGAAGAAATCCGCGACATGGGGCGTTTGCCACCGGGTCAATCGCTGACAAATCGTTTTCCGGTTTTGCACTACGGACCCGTGCCGAAATTTAATCCCACCACATGGGACTTGCGAGCCTTCGGCGAAGTGGAAGAAGAGAAACGTTGGTCGTGGGCAGAGTTCAATAAATTACCGCGCAGCAAAGTGAAGATGGATATTCACTGCGTGACTCGCTGGAGCAAATTTGATACCGAGTGGGAAGGCGTGGCGTTAAAGACTTTAGTAGATTCGGGGATGATCAAACTGAAGCCGACGGCGATGTATGTTCTCCAACATTGCGAATACGGTTTCACCGTCAACATCCCCTTAGACGTTGCCCTCGCCCCGAACTTTTTGCTTGCCACTCACTTCGACGGTCAACCCATTGACGCCGATCATGGCTATCCACTGCGCGGCGTGATCGGCGCGATTGTGGGCGAAGGACACAAGACGCCTTATTTTTGGAAAGGCGGCAAATGGCTACGCGCGCTAGAGTTTATGGCGAAAGACAAACTCGGCTTCTGGGAACAAGCAGGCTACCACAACGAAGCAGACGTGTGGAAGGAACAGCGGTTTGGGTATGATGGATAGATGGCGAATGGCCGCTTCGCATGGCGGATAGCAAAGACCTTCAAGGTTTCGGAAACCTTGAAGGTCTTTTTATTTCAGCCACTGGTAACTGCGCTTTTCTCTTTTGCCAATTGGGTTAGTCTAACTCGCTCGGCATGTTCACGATCTACCCGATCATTTGCTTCAATGATGTCATCAATCTCTTGCCTGTGATCATGGTAATAGCTGAGCGCGTCAAAGACTTGAGCCAGAGTCATGTCATTGTAGCTGTCAACAATTTCTTGCGGCGTTTGTTTCAGCCGATATGTAATTTCCACAACTGCCCGCACGCTCACGTAAGACTCGCGGAGAATTGGATCGCCGCCGCGCACTCCTTCCACCTTGATAACGTGTGGATGATCAGTTTCAATGATCGGGGGTGAGGCAACCGCGTATACCGCGCGCGTTTCTTTAACTGCGCGTGGCTTCGTCTTTGCCGTTTTGGGTTTCGCTTTGGGTTGTCGAGTTTTACGTTGCGCCATGTCGCAATTTTACCATTCACACCCACAGACCCTCCCGAAGGTTTTAGAATCTTCGGGAGGGTCTGTGGTTTAATCATGTCATGGATTTTGCCAGAGCGCGAAGCGATATGATCCGCGAGCAGTTGATCTTGCGCGGCATTTACGATGAGCGCGTGTTGGATGTGATGAACCGCATCCCGCGCGAGAAGTTTGTGCCGCCCGACTATCGCGCCTTCGCTTACGACGACGCGCCACAGCACATCGGCGAAGCGCAGACAATCTCGCAACCTTACATCGTGGCGTTGATGACTCAAGCGTTGAAGTTAAAAGGCGATGAAACGGTGTTAGAGGTGGGAACAGGTTCGGGCTATCAAACGGCGATCTTGGCGGCGTTGGCAAACCGAGTGTATTCGATTGAACGTCATCAAGCGTTAGCCGATTCCGCGCGAGAAGTATTAGACGAACTTGAGATCGCAAACGTGGAAGTGACAGTGGGCGATGGAAGTCTGGGGTGGAGTGTCCGCGCCCCCTTTGATTCGATCATCGTCACCGCCGCCGCTCCGGCGATGCCCATGCCGTTGATCGATCAATTAACGGAAAGCGGTCGCATCGTGATCCCCATTGGCACTCATTATGATCAAATGTTGGAAGTGTGGG
>JACRLA010000028.1:994-15490 GCA_016215145.1 Chloroflexota bacterium | reverse complement strand
CTGGCGGATGCCGACGATAAAAGTGTGACCAGTTCTGTCACCAACCTTTATGAGGCGCGCGGGCGGCTTGATACTTACGCCCGATCTTACTTGGCGCTGGCGATTGCCAAACTCGATCCAAAAGATTCGCGTGTTGCTACTTTACTTTCAGACATCAACAACGCAGCGATCACTTCGTCAACGGGCGTGCATTGGGAAGAGAACGGGCGCGATTGGTGGAACATGAACAGCGACACGCGCTCGACGGCGATTGTCCTCTCGGCGATGTCGCAACTCGATCCGCAAAATAAGTTGAACGTGAACATCGTGCGTTGGTTAATGCAAGCGCGCAAGGCGCAAGGTGGTTGGGAGACGACTCAAGAAACGGCGTGGTCGCTTATTGGTCTCACCGATTACATGGTTTCGACAGGTGAACTTAAAGCCAGCTACAACTACAACGTGTTGATCAACGACAACAAACTCGGCGGCGGCAAAGCCGATGACAGCAACTATCGTCAGAAGATCGATCTGCAAGTGAAGATCGCCGACTTGTTCAAGGATCAGGCGAACCGCATCATCTTGGATCGCGGCGCGGGTGCGGGCAAGTTGTATTACAGCGCCTATCTCACCGTGTATCAAAATGTGAAAGACATCAAAGCGTTGAACAAGGGCGTGATCGTGGCGCGGCAATACTTCGCTCAAGACGGCAAGTGTGGCACGAAGGGCAACGCGGCGTGTCCGCAGGTGACGGGTGTGAACGTGGGTCAGGACGTGACGGTGAAAGTTACAGTGATTGCGCCGAATGATCTATATCACGTCGTGGTTGAAGATCCATTCCCGGCGGGCATGGAGCCGATTGATACGAGTCTGAGGACGACGAGCGTTGTTGGCAAAGCGCCGACTCTTAAATCTGACGACCCGTTGTATTACGGCTGGGGTTGGTGGTGGTTCTCCAAGACCGACATCCGCGACAACAAGATCATGTTGTCTGCCAGCTTCTTACCGAAGGGAACTTACGTTTATACCTACTCACTTCACGCTTCGTTGGCAGGCACGTATCAAGTGATCCCAACAACGGCGAGCGAGTTCTACTTCCCGGATGTGATGGGGCGAGGTGAGGGAGTGGTGTTTACGATTAAGTAGAGACGTTGCACGCAACGTCTCACTGCAACAGTAAAGAGACGTTGCATTGCAACGTCTCTACAAAAACCGCTCTCGTGATGAGGGCGGGTTTTGTTTGTAAAGGTTACGCAACCCAAAAATCTGGCGTGGTAGTGATATATAATGCGCGAAAGAATTGTAATTGCGAAAGGAGTTTGCTATGACGGTGACAACTATCCAAGCGACGTATATTCGAGGCGTATTAAAACCTGTGGTGCCAGTTAATTTACCCGAAGGCGCAACGGTGGAGATTCGTATTGTATCTCCGGCGCGTCCGGCAGTTAACAGGTTTGGATCGTTGGCGGGCAAACTCAGCTATCTCTCAGATCAAGTCGTGGCAGATATAGAGCGCGAACTATTTGATCTGCGCCGACAGTCGTCAGATCGTTTAGCGCATTTACTCAAGGGTTAACAACTCATGGCTAAATATGTCACAGATACGCACAGCTTGTTTTGGTACTTCACGCGCCCGAAGCTTTTGAGCGAGAAGGCGCGAGCGGCTTTTGCTCAAGTGGCAAATGACGAAGCAACGTTAGTTGTGCCAGCTATTGTGTTAGCCGAATTGATCTATCTGATGCAGAACAAACCTGTGGGCGGTGATTTGGAAACAATCATCAAAGAATTGCAAGAGAATCCAGCGATTGAGTTGACAGACTTAACAACGGCGCGCGTGCTCGATCTGCGGAAATTTGCGACGATCCCCGAAATGCACGACAGGTTGATCGCCGCCGAAGCGGTTGCCCAAGACGCGCTCCTTATTACACGCGATGACTCGATTACAAAATCTAATGTTGCTCGGGTGGTGTGGTGATCATACGAAGACAAATAACAAAACCCGCTCTCGTGATGAGGGCGGGTTTTTGTTTTTAAATACGTAGCGCAAGAAGTTTCAATCTTGCGCTGCGTGTTTGTTGGAATTACGGATTTACCGTGATAGTGATCGAACCCTGCGATGGCGGGCCCACTGTTGTAGGGAAGTCATAGACGGTCACGGTTTTTGCAACAGGGGTGACGACAGTAGAGGCAGAAATTGTTACATTGCTATTGACGCCGCTTGTCATAGTAATCGTGGAAGGATAAGTAAGCGGGGCTGATGAACTCAAACCCACAGTGTTGTTATAGCTGGTTGCAGTATTGCTGTAAACATCTTTCGCTGTGACAGTGTATGTTCCTGATGCTCCGCCACCCGTTAAGGTAATAGGACCCGTAATGATAAGACTGTCTGCCGTCCCCGCTGTGACCGTGATGCTTGAGGTAGAGATGGTCAACACCGGCGAGTTCACCGAGTCGGTGATCATGATCGTATACGTGCCAGCCGTTTTAAGTGTGGCGTTGAAGGTCAACATGCCGCCGCTAAATGTGGTCGGCGAGAATGATGCTAGTGGATCGTTGGGCGAAGCGGCGATGGTGACGCTGTTGCTATAGGATGAGGCGAGATTGTTGAAAGAATCCTTCGCTTCTAGTTTGACCGGGAAGGCGGTGCCGGCGGTGACGCTCGGCGGCGCGGTGGGAACGGCGAGTGAATACGAAGCCGCGCCCGCCCCGTTGATGACCGTCGGGCTGGGGCTGATGCCGTCCGTCAACCCTGTTGAGACCGCCTTGAATGTGTAGCTGCCCGAGGTGTTAAGTTTGAGATCGCTAAACGTTGCCGTGCCATTCAACGCGCCCAACGTGAGTGTGCCTGAACTAAATACACTGACGGGCCCACTGTTGATGCTCATCGTCACTGTGTTGCTCGCGCCCGTCACTTTGTTGCCGTTAGCATCGCGTACTTCAACCACCACGGTAAAAGCTACTCCGGCTGTTGCACTCGATGGCACAGTGACTATGGCAAGTTTCGCTGGTGTGCCGATAGGCACCGATGTTGGCGACGGCGGCACCGGCGTATTCGTCGGCGCGGTGGTTGCCGTGTTCGTCGGCGTTTGCGATGGAGTCGGCGTGATGGTGAGAGTCGGCGTCGGCGTGAGTGATGGCGTGAACGTCAGCGATGGCGTGAACGTGATCGTCGGCGTCCGCGTCAGAGTCGGCGTAAAGGTGCTGGTGCGGGTCGAGGTCGGAGTTGTCGTCGGCGTGAGCGTCAGCACTTCCGGTATTCGTTCTCTCGCCCAGTCATTGAGTTGGTTGCGATCTAGCGGACGCGGAGCCAACGGCGCGCCGCCGCGCGTGGATTGCGTTTGTTGATTAGTAATTAAGTTTACGTTGCCGTTGCGATTGTTATAACTGCACAGCCCTTCCAAGCAGGTGACGATCTCGATGCTATCCGTGCTGTTGCTCTCGGCGCTCATATACGAGCCGCGCACCGATGCCACGCCCACCGGCATTTGCACTTCAAACTTTCCGCCGCCCAAAGCCGTCGTCACAATCGTCCACACTTTGCCGAAATCAAGTTTGAGGATCGTCGAAGGGTTGGCGGTGTCACCGCTCATGTTGGCGATGGTGAATTGAGTCTGCGCGCCGATTCGAACGATGGTGCCTTCGGTGAAAGTTACTTTCACGCTGCTGTTTTCGCTGGTGAGGATGGTGGCGCCGGGTGGCACCGTCATGGGCGCGGAGACCGTTGCCCAACCCGATGCCGGATTCGCTTTCACCTGCACCGTGCCTTTGATCTCCGACAGAGAAGCGAAACGTTGCGGCACAAGATTCGTCGCGGTGAGAGTCAGATCGAGTGTGGGTGTGGGCGAAGCGATGCTCGGCGTAGGCGAGATGAGTGCCAACGTTGTTTGAGAGGCAATGGGTGTGAGAGACGGCGTGGTTGTTGGGTTGGCGCGCACGGTGATCACGGCTACGTTGCTCGTGCGTGGTTCATTGGCGCGGCGGCTGGTGATCGCCACCAAAGCGATCACGCTAACCAACGTAATGAGCAGTGCCACCCCGCCGATGATGGCGATCCACATACGCGGATCGGAACGCAAACGATTCAGCGCGCCTTCGTCTTCGGGCGCGTCGCGCAGGTCAGAGAAATCGGGTGAGTTGTTGCTGGACATATCAAGACTATTTTAACGGTAAACAGAAACGCCTGACAATCACAAAGGGGTCACATTTTTCTGGAAAGCTGCAACTTGATTACAACTTAACACAAAAGCCCGATCTTTTTTTGAGATCGGGCTTTTGTTTATGGAAGTTTTAGAGAAGTTGGTTCTACGGTTGGATGTAGAAGGCTTTGGTCAGTGTATCGCCTCCTGCGCCGACTGTCGTGGGCGGATCCGTATCGAACGAAATGAACTCTGTAGCATTCAAGTTCACTGGGTTGTTGAGAACTAGCAAGACGCATTTGATGCTAGTGACATTTTGAGTCGTAATTGGAATCGTCGCCGAAGTTGCGCCGCTAGGATAGGCTGGACTGAAAGTGATCGTGCCAGAACCCGCGTTGAAGTCGGTGCCGCTTACTGCCGCCGTGCCGCTGCACGGAGCTCCCGATCCAGTCTGCCACGAGTAACTCATAGTAATCGTCTTGCCCGAATCTTTTGTCAAAGTGATCGTGATGTTGGTCGTCGCGCTCTTTGGCAAATTGCTACCCGGCGTGCCGATATATGCCTGTGGTGCGGTGCTCGCTGCGTTCTGCACGTTGATAGTGATCGTGGTGCTGGTTGACCCGACTGCAAGTGTTGCCACACTACCGCTTGCCACGCTGAAGTTGAAAGTGAATGTTTCTGTGTTGTTCTCATCTATGCTGTCGCCTAATACAGTGACAGTGTGCGTGACGCTGGTGAGCGTAGTTGCGGCAGTTGTGTAAGCCGGGATCGTTAAAGTGTTGGTTGTGGCTGAGTAATCGTAACCAGCAGTTGCTGTGCCGTTGCTTGTGCTGTAGTTGATCGTGATCGCCGCTTGCGACGGGTTGCTCAGCGTGAAGGTGAAGTCGCCTACCGCCGTGGAACCGCCAAGCGCAGGTTCAGTGATAGAAGTGGTCGGTGCGCCAACGGTGATGGTGGGTATGGCGTCGTCATTTGTGATCGTGAACGACGCCGTGCTTGTGCCAAGTGTGGCGTTCACTGGAGCGCTAAGATTCACATCTACTTTGTCATCCGGCTCGTAGATAGTGTCGCCATTGACGGTGATCACAATCGTTGAAGTGTTCGTCGTCGAACCCGCCGGGATGCTGACAGAGCCAGTCATGGTTGCCGTATAGTCGGCGCAGTTAGTGCCAACACAGCCAGTTGTTAAGGCGGTGCTGGTTGTTGTGTTAATCGTATATGTAGCGGACGCGGTCAGCCCTGTTCCGGCGAAGATACCACCGGCATATGAAACGTAAGCACGACTCAACGTGGTTGTCATAGTGATGGGCGTGGTGCCGGCGTTTGCCTCTGTAACAGAGATATTACTTACGCTGATAGAGGGTTGCGTCGTGTCGTTGATAGTGATCACTGCCGTGCTTGTAGAACCAATCACAGGCGTGGGTGATCCACCGCCCACCGCCCCGGTGAGCGTGATGCTAAATGTTTCGCTTGATTCGGTGACGCCGTCATCATTGATTGGCAAGTAGAACGTCGCCGAAGATGTCAATGCCGGTATAGTGACTGAACTTGCTGTGGCGCAGGATCCGCCCGATGTTGTAATCGGCATTGTGCTGGTTCCGGTGCAAGTGGCTGAGTAATCCGTTCCGGCAGTTGCGCTGCCGGCTGATGTTGAATACGAAACAGTGACCGGTGCGGAAAGAGTTGGGCTTACCTGCACGGTGATGCCGACAACCCCTGCGCTCTCATTAACCGAATAAGTTCCGGCAGAGAGATTCACGGTGGGTGGCGCAGAGTTCAAGATTGATACTGTTGCGGGATTTGACCCGATGTTGTAGCCGCCTCCAACAGAAGTGATTGTTGCTTGGAATGTTTCGGTGCCTTCGGTGTTGTCGGCATCGTAGCAAATACCGACATCAATGGTGACATTGTCACTGCCTGACAGAATCGTCGCCGGACTTGTGGTGATAGCATAGTAATCTACGCCCACTGGGCAGGTATTGAGACCCGACGTTGCCGAGACATTATTGAGAGTGAAATTGACGGCTGTATTCGAACTCACATTGCCGTTGTTGGTCTTGACGGTAAGCGTCACTTTGCCGCCACTCACATTTTCAGCGACCGAGTAAGAGACCGGGTTGAACCCGATTGAAGGTTGGGCGACATCGGTGATGTTGACGGTGGCCGAGCTGGGTGTGCCGATCAGAACATTGGATGGGCTGACGCTGTTAACGACAAATTGCAGAGTGTCAGTGCTATCGGTTGCGGTGTCAGAGCAAATGGGAACTTGGATGGTGGTGCTTGTGCTTCCGGTGCTAATCTGCACAGAGAAACTCATACTGGTTGTCGCAGTTGTGGTAACAGGTTGACTTTGTAAGACGGCATCCGCTATGCAGTTCGTATCGGTTAACCCAGTGGTGACAGCACCACTCGTTGAACCACCTACCTGCGCCCCATTTCCACCAGAGAGGGTTGCGTTAACAGTCGTGGTCGTCGTCATGGCTGTGGTCAAGTTGAACGTGACGGCGAGATAATTTCCTTCTGAAACCGAGCTGGCAGCGGAAACGGAAACACGCGGTTGGGCATTGGCTGTAGATGTGAGTGACGATGCTGTGGAAGTTTGGTTGACAAATACCTGTGTATTCGTTGCGGCGGCGTTCTGTGTCCCTTGGGACTTAGTCGCATCCGCATTAACCGTCGCTGCAAACGCCGTGGAGGTGAACGAGTTGCCCGACACTGTGCTTGTCATGTTGAACGCCCCCTGCGTGTTGGTGGCGTTGACCGCGCCTTGCGTCGAAGTTAAGTTGACGCTGTTCGCGCCCGCCGTCGAAGTAAGCGCTACGCCGGTAGCTGCCGCCGCCGTACCGGTGTTTTGCGCGTTAAACGTTGACGTGGCGTTGGGTGTGCCGGATGCCGTGGCAGTCCCCGTGGGAGTCCGCGTCCCCGTTGGGGTGTTTGTCGCCGTGGGGGTTGGGGTCAACGTCGTCACTTCCGAAACTTTCGCGGGCGACCAATCGTTCACTTGAACGGTATCCATCTTTGTCGGCGCGCTGAGAGCAGTGTCCTTCTTGACGATCAATTGTTGTAGTGTCGTCAGGGTTTGCACGCCTTTGGCGTTGAAGTATTTGCACAAACCCTCAAGGCAGGTGATGATGTCTAATTCTTCGGTCGGGTTGGTCTCGGTACCCATAAACGAACCGATGACGGATGCCGTGCCAAGAGGAGTCTCCACATCAAAGCTACCCGTGCCAAGACTGCTTCCAACGATAGACCATACTTTGCCGAAATCCAGCTTGAGCTTTGTCACCGGGTTCTGCGTCGTGCCGCCCAGTTGATCGATCTTCACCTGCGTTTGCGGACCGACGCGGATGATCGAGCCTTCGGTCAAAGTGATTTTTGCCGAACTGTCCTCGCTGGTCAGGATGATAGTTCCGGCGGGGATTGTGACATTAGTTGTTACGGTTGTGAAATCGCCGCCGATAGGTGACTTGATCTGCACCGAGCCTTTGATCTCGGAAATGGTGGCGGCGCGTGTTTGCGGTCGGTTGATAAATGTCGCGGTCAGATCAGGGGTCGGCGTCTCGCCGCCGCCACCGCCCGAGGCCTTGTTGGGATCGAGCGTCGGCTGTTTGGTGACGCTCGGCACCACGGTGAGTGTGGCAGTGGACGATGGAATCTTCGTCACCTGAATCACTTTTGTGCCTTGTGTCGGCGGTTGGTTGCGCGTGCCGAAGATAAAAAAGATAGCAACACATCCGACAATAGACACCAAGCCAATTGCGCCGACGATAATGGCGGTCAGCAGGCGAGGATTGCTCATCAGATTGTTGGATTCGGGTTCTTCGTAAGACATGAAAACACTCTCCGTGTGATTAACCGTAACGGCTCAGGTGTCATTGCGAGCGCACTTCGCGAAGCAAACTCGGTCACGCTATGAGATTGCTTCTCGAAGACTCGCAATGACGTTGAGCAGTCACGATTTAACGCAGTGAATTAAACGTGCGCGTTAGTATAGGATAGAAAATAAAAGAGGGCAACCGAGAGAAAACCAAAATCTCAATGCCGTAGTCGTTAGATTAACCGTAGAGGTTAGGCGAGCGATACGGTATTTTTGTAAGGGTGGTTTTTGCACAGAGAAGATACGCAACTTGAACGCTTAAGAAAAAAAGACCCGAAGGGTTTTGTAAACCCTTCGGGTCTCGTGCCATCAAACGGATGAAGAAACCCGTTTTCTTCAAGAAAACGGGTTTCTGTAATGGGCGGTTAGGTTAAGATGCTGCCGCGAGAGGCTGTGTTTGCTTGTGCGGCAGAAATCCAAAATCTTCTTCGGCGTTCTCGCCGTCGGTCATGCGGACTTGCCCGCGCAAGAAACCGCCTTCTTCAGCCGTAAACGATCCGGTGATCAAATCGCCGTAGACACGACCCCCGCGCAAGATATCTACCTTCTTGGCGGTGATGTTGCCCTTCACCGACCCGCCGACGATTACCGCGTCTGCCAAAATGTCGGCGATGATGCGAGCGCCCTCGCCAATTACAAGAGGTCCCTTCACAGTCAGTTCGCCATCGAAGGAACCATCAATGCGCGCCCCGCCTTCAAAATTAAGTTTGCCGCTTAGGCTTGACCCTGTGCCAATCGCGTTATGAATTTTTCCATTTCCCCCAAACGATAGAGCGGCAGAACTGTCGGTATCTTTATTTGTAGGTTTTCGGAACATCTATCTTCCTCCAAGATTAAAGCTATGCGTGAGTGTAGAGATACCGATCCCACTTGTCAACCTCCGTTACCCCTCTTAAGGCGATTGTATGTTCTATAAAACTCCGTTTAGCCTTGTTTTATAGGTCGAAACTCCTAGATTAAAAAATTTAGAGCTTTCCCAAAAAAAGGGCTTTGGGGGGCTTCTCAAAGTGGATTGATTCGCCCAACATTTGAGTTGGAAGGTCGGGTTTGTCAGACGGATCGCCGCTGGTGTAGGCGGTGATCGCTCCTTTTAGGTTGGAGGTTAAAGGTGCGGAGGCGGCTAACCCGTGTTGATCGATCACTCGCTTCACCTGTTTTGCCACTGCGGGCGCCGGATCAATTATCTCTACGGTGTCGCCGACAACTTCCCCTATAGCCTTTGCCAAAAACGAATAGTGAGTGCATCCTAAAACAATCGAGTCGATTCCATCGGCGAGGAGGGGATCGAGATAATGATGCAGCATCTCGCGCGTGCGCGGTGTGTCGAACTCGCCGTTTTCAACTTGGATGACGAGGTCGGGCGAGGGCTGGGCGAGAACGCGCACACCTTTGGCGAATCGATCAACGACGCGAGCGAAGCGCTCACTTTCAAATGTGGCTAGGGTGGCGATCACTCCAATTGCGCCGGTCTTCGTTTTTTCAGCGGCGGGCTTAATGGCGGGTTCCATTCCGACGAAGGGGATGTGAGGAAATGTTTGGCGAAGAGATTCGAGCGCGGCGGCAGAGGCAGTGTTGCAAGCGACGACGATCACTTTCGCGCCATGTTCAAGCAAGAAGCGCGTGATCTCGTCCGAAAATTTTTGTATCTCTTCTTTGGGTCGAGGACCGTAAGGCACACGACCCTGATCGGCAAAATAAAGAATCGATTCGTCGGGCAACAGGGCGCGAATCTCTTTGAGCACCGATAGCCCGCCTAACCCCGAATCAAAAATGCCGAGAGGGTTGTTGTTCATGGGTGAAAGTAGACAGGTATACAAGGCAGGTATCAGGTATATACGTTGCTACCTATCTACGTGTTTACGTATTTACCCGTTTACTTACTCGCTGCACTCACTAATTCTTTGAAGAGCTTCCGCATCGCCTCTTGATCTTGCAAAGCCTCCGGATGCCACTGCACGCCGACGGCGAAACGATGTCCCGGCATTTCGAGTCCTTCTACCACGCCATCGGGCGAGAGCGCGGTCACGATCAGGTTCGATGCCGGGTCTTTCACGGATTGATGATGCAGGCTGTTCACTTTATGAATCGGTGAACCAAGGATTTCGGCGAGGCGCGTGTCTTCGTTTACTTTAACTTCGTGCGCCAAAAGTTTCCACTCGCTTGTATGATGCGTCAACGAACCTTCTTTTTGCGATGGAATATCGAGGATCAATGTGCCTCCAAACGCCACATTCATCACTTGGATGCCGCGACAGATTCCTAAAAATGGTTTGTCTTGTTCGCCCGCCCAACGGAGCAAATTTAATTCAACCCGATCTCGATCCAGATCAATGCCATACACTTTTTCATGCCTCTCCGCCGTGAAGACCGACGGTTCAATGTCGCCACCACCCGGAAACACGAAGCCGTCGAGTCGCGGCAGCAATTCTCGTAATTCATCTTCGTGCAAGTTGAGCGGGATCAACACCGGGATGCCGCCGTTGTTTCGCACGGCTTCAATATACGTGGTTGCTACGCCAATTAACGGATAGGTGTTGTTGGGGATTTCCGCGCGTCGGGTGGTGATGCCGATAAGAGGTTTTGTCATGGATGAAGATTCAGGTGACAGTCACTTTTAAAGTGACTGTCACCTGAATTGGATAAACGAAAAGGCAGAAACCATTTGTGATGATCTCTGCCTCCGTGCTTCTGAATTCCGATTCCTGAGCTCTGTGTGTGGTCTTAGGCTTCGCGTTTTTCGCGCAAGCGGGCTTTCTTGCCGGTCAGCTCGCGCAAATAATAAAGTTGCGCGCGGCGCACCGAGGCGTGTCGCTGCACTTCAACTTTTTCGATGCGTGGCGAGCGAAGCAGGAAAGTTCGTTCGACCCCGATGCCGTGTGAGGCGGTGCGGCGCACGGTGAAGCTGGCGTCGTTACCGCTCTTTCGCATTCGGATCACGGTGCCTTTAAATTCCTGAATACGTTCCTTGTCGCCTTCTTTGATGCGCACATGAACGCTCACTGCGTCGCCCGATTTCATCACGGGGATATTTGCGTTGTTTTTGCCTTCAACGGCTTTAATCAAATCAGCCATAGCCGTAAATTCACTTTCGATAGAGAAGATTTCGCCGCTCAAATTGCGAGCGGCGTGAACGAGATTTTACCACAGGGCAAGCGAATCAGTCTAGCGAATTTCTGATTTCTGAAGTTTGGGGTTTTGGAGTTTGGAGTTTGGGATTTGGGTTTTTGTTCATTGTTCATTCTTCATTGTTTCATTGTTCATTGACTTCATCCTTCATTCAGGCATATACTTTAGCCGGAGGTGCATTATGGCAGACGAAAAAGATCGCAAACATTTTATCCCCGAAGAAACGCGTGAACATCTCAAAACCGCGCGCGACGAAATGCGAAAGAGTGTAGAGACTCTCTTCCCGCCCGGCTTCCTCGACCATCGCCGCGCCGCGCGCAAAGAAGTGCTGCTCGCCGCGCGAAGTTTAATCGATCACGCGCTCAAGAAGATAGATGAGAAAAAGTGAAAACGAAAACAGGACTCGATGAGAGTCCTGTTTTGTTTCTTTCCCCTTTCATTCCCCCCCGCGCACTCATCGCCGCGACGATCATTTTACAACTCATCCTTGTCTAACTTCTCTTTGAACTGTTGGACACTCAACACAACAATGTCATGTGTTTTGAGCCGGTTGATCAGGTCTTCATCGCGAGTCACAGCGTATTGCGCTTTTCCAAGTATCGCCGTTTCCAAAATCAAATCATCATCAGGATCGCGACACTCTTTCACGGCGCCGGTGGGAGAAACAAAAATGCCGCGTTGAGTGAGCAAATCTAACAACTCCTCAACGTCGGCAACATTAATGGGATAGCGTTTAGTTATTCGTGGGCGAGACAAAACGTCAGCAAGTTCTCCAAGCAACGGCGGCGAGACCACGACATCATATTTGCCATCGTGCCACGCTTGTCGCAATTGAGCCGGTGTGCCTGATGGGTTGATGAAGGCAGACACCCACACGTTGGTATCAAGAAGAACGATAGTTGGCACGATGTTCCGCCTTCACTTCATCTGACGCGGCAGTGATGTCTGCCTCGATCTCGGCAGGATTAAATGCGCCCATACGGCTATGCACGCGAGCGATCAACTGTTCATATGATTTTTGCCAGACTTGTCGCTCAACACTTAATCGCTCGGCAAGTAATCGCTCGGCTAATTCACTGGGCGAAAGATGTGAGCGTGCTGCTTCATTTTCTAAACGACTGAAAAGTGTTTCGGAGATTGCGATTGTGTGAATCATAGTTTCACCTTTACTCTTGTAATTATAGCAAGTGATCAGCCTTTGGATTTTCATCTCTCCCGCACCATCATCCACACCAACACTAACAACCCTATCCCCCAACCCCCAATCCCTAATTCCCAATTACCATTTACCACCAATGTCGTCCCTGCCACAATCAGCGCCGCCACGATCATCCCGCCCGTCAAACGATTCAACGCAGAAGCGATCAACTGCGTTTGCTGTTTTTGTTCCGGCGATGGTTTGCTGATCATCGTGAACTCACCGCGCTCGATGCGGTTCAACGCGCCGTCAATTCGCGCGGTCAACGCCAACAACGTGCGCCCGATCTCAACCGCCTCGTTCAACCAAAAATCTAAACCTTCGCCACCTGTCTCCTCTGTCAACAACGTTTGGGCAAATGGCGCGAGACCGATGAATAAATTAAAATCGGGATTCAATCCGGTGCACATCCCCGAAAGGATCGCCACCGTGCGTCCCAAGAAAATTAAATTCTCCGGCACTTGAAACGGCATCTCATACATCACGTCGCGAAACTCACGCATGAACTTTCGCATCTCTTCAGGCGGTATGTCGCGCAACTCTTTCATCGTCTTGCCCCAAAAACGATCAAACACCGCCGTCTCGGCTTCGATGAGTCGATTGACATCCGCGCTCGGCAACAATGCCTCCATCGTCACTGCCGCGTGAACCAGTCGAGCCGAGTCGCGTGTGCCAATAGCAATCGCCGCTTCGCGCAACCCCGTTCGAATCTTCGGCGTCACTTGCCCCACCATCCCAAAATCTACAAAGACCAATCGCCAATCGTGATCATCGTTTGCCGCTTCGACAAATAAATTTCCCGGATGTGGATCGGCATGAAAGAATCCTTCTCTGAAAATTTGATAGAGATACGTGTGGAAGAGTCGATCCGCCACGTCGGATCGATTCACGCCTGCTTTAATAATTGATTCGTAATCGGTGATCTTGATGAAGTAAACGGATTCCAGCGTGAGAACTTTTTTCGTGGAAAATTCCGGATACGCCTTTGGGATGCGGACTCCGGCATCCCCTTTGAACATCTCGCCAAAGCGCGCGGCATTGTTCGCCTCTTTGACGTAATCCAATTCATCCCACAGCGTGGCGCTGAACTCTTTCAGCAACGATTCGAGATCAGCGCGTTTGCGAATCGGCGGGTACCGTTTGAGCCAACTGATCACGGTTCGCAATGCCGCCAGATCGATCTCAACTAACTTTTCAATGTGGGGGCGTTGAACTTTAACGACCACTTCTTCACCGCTAAACAACTTGGCGCGATGCGCCTGACCCAACGACGCGGCAGCAAGCGGAGTTTCGTCGAACCACGCAAATTTTTCCTTGAGCGTAGATCGCAATTCCGATTCGATTACGGCTTGGATCGAATCAAAATTTTCGGCAGGCACCTCGTCCTGTAAGCCGCTTAATTCTTGCGTCACGTATTCCGGCAGCACATCCACCCGCGCCGAGAGAAACTGCCCGACCTTGATCATCACCCCGCCCATCTGGATCGCCAATGCGCGGAATCGTTTGGCGGCATTCGTATACCGACTCGGCGCGGTGCGAGTCGCTAATGCCCTTAAGCCGATTCGACGGATAACGATTTCCCAAAATATGAAGTTGAGGACAACGCGAGCGAAAAAGAAAACGATGCGGAGGTAGCGAGGGTTGAGGAGCATGATGAGATCATAACACCTTAGACCGTAGAGCAACGGTATCCTGATGCTAAAATAGGGGCATGGCAACTTATAAAGAACCACCAGACGATGAATATAGTGGCGCAAAGCTCACCATTCTGAAAATGCTTTGGGATGGCGAATGGATACTTGGTGACGAAATTCTAAAAGCGATCAAACAGTCTTACTATGATCGTCGCATACGAGAATTGCGTGATGAGGATGGGTGGGATATTGAAACAGGATGGCTTTCCAATAAGCGAGGAGTAAAACGTCCTGCGTATCGTTTAGTTAGCCATAACCGACAGGGAGGCGTCAAACGTATTAGCATCTCCGCCGATGACCGAGCGTTTGTACTTGAACGCGATGACTATAGTTGTCAGCTTTGCGGTGTAACTTTAAAGGATGGGATGAATAATCCGCAGATTGATCACAAAGTTCCGTTGATCAGAAAAGGCGCGAATGACCGTTCAAACTATCAAGCTATTTGCTCTAATTGCAGCGTGATCAAAAGAGGCATTTGTAAAAAATGCA
>JACRLA010000028.1:0-958 GCA_016215145.1 Chloroflexota bacterium | reverse complement strand
CAAAGTTCCGTTGATCAGAAAAGGTTCGAATGACCGTTTGAACTATCAAGCGATTTGCTCTAACTGCAACGTAATCAAAAGAGGCATTTGTAAAAAATGCACTTTGCCCTCGTGCGATAGTTGTTACTTGGCTTACCCCGAGAAGGGCGCAAGCAATATGCTCGTGAATTTAACAGATGAGGAAAGTGAATATCTATCTGCATTGTCTCAGACTTGGAATGTGAGCCGTATTGTGGCTTTGCGAAGAGTGATCAGCGATTCTCTTAAGCGGTAACTTTTTCTAGTACGACAATGTGTTCAGTCTTCATCCCGTCTCCAAAAATTCCTCGTGTTATTGGCATCTGCCTTCGATCTCTATCAAGGCTTCTCTCAATTGTTTGAACACGTTTTAAAGACGTTCCGTTATACCTAATCGTTTCTGCTAGTTGTGCTGTTGCTTCAGGCGTGTCTACTGATACGCCTTTGATATTTGATGCGCCCACCACAATGATCACTGGTTGCCCTAATTTAACTACTCGTAACATTTCACTGATACAAGGCTTCATGCTCTCGAAATAGGAATAGACGATCCCGCTTAGTTTTAGTTGATCTTTGTCGGCTAGGGCTTGAACGGGCTGATCGATTTCTGAGATATTGAATTTGGAGCTTATTTTTTCTAAGCAAATTGCTTTGGGTATTCGATCACTACCCACATAATTTTTCGCCAGTGCTAAGTAATCTTGTGGTGAAGTGTCTAGCACGTCTGCCAACCAAAAAATACTAAACTTGTGACCACGTTGATAATCAATGGCGTTTACATATGGTGGAGAATTGAAAACCAGATCGATGCTGTTATCTTTAAGTGCTGGCACAGCACGGGCATCAAAGCTGACAATCTTGCTTTCAATGCCGGGATCGCATTGCCCCCAAAAATTCTCCATCATCTTTCTTAACCGATTCATTTTAGTTATGAAAGATT
>JACRLA010000027.1 GCA_016215145.1 Chloroflexota bacterium | reverse complement strand
TCTGACTCCGTCATTGCGGGCAGACCTCGCGGGTTTCTAAAACCCGCGAGGTCTTAGTCTGAGATTGCTTCGTAAAGAACACTCGCAATGACGTTGATAGTCCAATGGTAGTTGAGGGTTACGCTCTAATCCGCTAGTCAACATTGTTCTGAACTTCAACCGTTATCGCGTGTGCGACTCTCCAACATCCAACATCCAATCTCCAATCCCCAATCTCCAATTATGAACCTCACCTACGAACCCATCACCCTCGATCTCAAAACCACCTTCCGCATCGCGCACGGCGCAAGCGACCAGCGGCACAACGTCATCACCCACCTTGACGAAGGACTGGGCGAAGCGGCGGCAGTGTCGTATCACGGCGAGTCGCAACAGGGCATCATGGAATATCTCTCGCGTATCACGTTGAGCGATGATCCATTTCAACTCGAAGACGTTTTAAATTCTTTGCCCGTCGGCTCGCAAGCCGCGCGCGCTTCGATTGATATTGCTTTGCACGATCTGTGGGGCAAGCGACTCGGGCAGCCGCTGTACCGTTTGTTGGGCTTGAATCCGTCTCGCGCACCGCAAACGTCATTCACCATCGCAATGGATTCACCCGAAGCGATGGCGCAACGCGCCAAAGATGCCAAGATGCCGATCATCAAAATAAAAGTGGGCGGCGCAGAAGATGAAAAATGCGTGCGGGCGATCCGCGAAGCATTTGACGGCGAGTTGTGCGTGGATGCCAACGCCGGATGGACTCGTGAACAGGCGAAAGATTTAATCCCGCGACTCATGCAATACAAACTCGCTTTTGTGGAACAGCCGTTGCCCAAAGGCGATATTGAAGGATTGAAGTGGTTGCGCGATCAAAAATTCGGCGTGCCGATCTTCGCCGATGAACCGATCAAAGTTGCGCGTGACGTGGCGGCGCACGCAAGCGCGGTGGATGGGGTGGTGATCAAGCTGATGAAGAGTGGGGGACTCCGCGAAGCGATTCGATCTATTCACACCGCGCGGGCATTAGGGATGCAAGTGATGATCGGCTGCATGGTGGAGACATCCATCGGCGTCACCGCCGCCGCGCACATCGCCTCTCTCGCCGATTACGCCGATCTCGACGGACCGTTGCTCATCAAAAACGATCCGTATCGCGGCGTGAAGTACGATGGCGCAAAATTAATTTTGCCGGAGGGGAATGGGTTGGGTGTGACTATCCCTTAACGTACGAAAACTTTTGGCAGATGAGACCGTTCTTCACTTGGAAGATGTCAACTCCACGGACGTGTCCTTTTTTTCCTGCGGCGTCTACCCAGTTGTATCTCCAGCGCATAATGCAGCGTAGACCCAACCCAAAAATCTCCTCGATCTCGATGTGAGCCTGTGGCGACTCGCGGAAGAAGTCTTGCCAAAACTGGGTGACGACTTCCTTGCCCGAATACACCGCGCCGTCGGGGGCTGGCGAAGTATTTTCGAAAACACAATCGTCGCTCATATACTGCATCATCCCGGCGACATCATGACGGTTGAATGCCTCATTGAATTCAAGGACGACACGCATCGCTGATTCTATCTTTGACATACGGGTTGGCATATTGAATGCACCTCTTCTTTTAGATCATCATACACCCATCTATCGGCGTCACCGCCGTCGCCTCACTCGCCGATTACGCCGCTCTCATTGGAAACAAAAGAGACTCTGCAAGAGGCAGAGTCTCTTTTGTTCAGTTTTTCAATTGGCATCACGCAGCAACCAACACTCGCTCTACCTCTTCCGGTAGTTCGACGAACATAAAGTGGTTTTTATTGTACAGGTAATCTTCGCCGCTTTCATCAATCACGCGCACAAAATCATCCTGCTCTGCTTGGTCGTCAGGGATGACTTCGTAAATTTTCCTTGGGATCAATGATGCTTCATAATCCTTATTGTCTATGCAAAGAACAAATCGTTTTTTCATGATCGTCTCCTAATCCAGATACCGCTTAATCTTCATATCCTTGCGACCTATGCCGTGCGCTTCATACCAGTGAAGTTCCACCCGCCGAGTTTTGTCATTCGGAAGTATCACTTGCGCAACGCCTTTGAGTTTTCTCCAGCGCCCACGTCCATGGACTTTCTGCAAATGTGACAAGATACGAATGCGCGACCCAACGGCAATAGTTTCGATACTTTGAATCTCGCCGATGATTTCAAAGTCCATGTCCACAGTTTAGCACATCAAAATAGTCGAAACAACAAGTTTCACTATGCGACTTGATAGGCAAGCACATCAGCGGCTTCTTGATTGAGAAAGTCCGCCCGTCGATTAATGATTTCCAAGTCTTTGGCGTTCTGCTCGTCGCGTATCATGTGCCCGATAAACGCCCACACTGCCGCTTCAACAAAATCAGAGCGATTCTTCTTGTACTGCTTGGCGCGTTTATCAATGACCTTGAGCAATTCTTCGGAAAGGGTGATAGAAGTTTTGACTTTCATACCACCAATTTACGCTTATCTGCGAGTCGTGTCAACTAGATTTTTGACCATGCTCGTCGCTACGCAAGAGTCGTTAGCCCAGACCCTTCGGGTTTTGTTAACGCGACTTTGCGTTTACCCATCTCTAAAACCCGAAGGGTCTCGAATCAAATCACGGCGTGAAGTACGACGGCGCAAAATTAATTTTCCTGTGGAGAGTGGGTTGGGGCGGACAAAAAAAAATGATCAATGATAGTGAAAGGCACTGTGCGGCAAACAGAGTCGCGATACGTATACGCCTGCACGATTCTAGGTGGATATGTTGTTTTGATATTCAAGGACTTCATTACCAGTAACATCGATGAATCTGCCATTCTCGAACGTCACGAGACTACAAATGAAAGTCACTTCACTTTCAGACAACTCGAACCACTCACCATGAGTATTTGTTCCACGAAACCATTTGTGTAAAAGGCTTTCTGCTTTCTTCATGGTTATATTATCCGCCGCGATTTCGTGAAATTTCTCGACCTTGAAAGGCAGTTTAGTGTTAATGGCTTTATGCCGCTCTTTTGGTTGCCTACTCACGCCAATTTTATAAAGTCCTTTTTCTTTATTGCCAATGAGATATACAAAACCAGTGAATCCTTTCGTCGTGCGTTTCTCTTGTAACTCCTTGCAATCCCAACAAACCCTATGCCCTTTAAGTTCGATGCAGATATCCGAAATACCACGCTTCGCTAAACAGTTTTCACTCTCGGCGACTTCACATATAGCCCAAGTGTTTGCCCGATGAATGCGCGGGAAGAATTTTTGAATTAACTCTTCCACTTCTATAAAGTGTTCTCTAGCAGGCACATCATTTGGCAAGCGAAAGTCAAAAGGTCGTCTACCATATGCATTGAACGTATTTAAATTCCATTCAAAATAGCGGACATAATCACGACGGGCGTTAATATAAACTCCAACACCTCGATTAACATACCAGCCAAACTCCAAATATTCACAACGAATATCATCGTTTTCGCCGCCTCGTCCTGCGAGAAAACCAAGCCAATATCTTGCGTCCAACAGCCAATCAAACACCCTCTGCTGTAAAGTTTTTCTATATAGATAAGATGTATCGATTTCTTCTGTAGCCATATGCTTTATAGTTTATTGTGTATCTCTATAGGATGCGCGTAATGTAACAGTGAGTATATTTCTTACCCTCTCAACTTAAACCTCTGAATCTTCCCCGTCGCCGTCTTGGGCAGTTCGCTCACAAACTCGATCCAGCGCGGGCGTTTGTATTCCGCCATTTTCTCTTTGCAGTATTCCACCAACGTGTTCTTCAATTCGTCTGACGGCGCGTGACCATCTTTTAAAACTACAAACGCTTTGGGCTTGATCAAGTTCGAGGCATCGGGATGACCGACCACCGCCGACTCTAGCACCGCCGGATGACTGATGAGCGTGCTCTCCACTTCCACTGGCGAGACCCAGATGCCGCCGACCTTCAACATATCATCCGAGCGACCGGCGTGCCAATAGTAGCCATCTTTATCCTTGTAGTATTTATCGCCGGTGAACAACCACTCGCCGATGAACGTCTTGCGACTCTTTTCGTATTGATGCAAATACGAGAGTGATGCCGTCTCCCCTTTGACGAGCAGGTTGCCCACTTCACCATCCGCCACATCGTTGAAGGCTTCATCCACGATCCGCACTTCGTAACCCGGCACAGGTTTGCCGCTTGACCCGGGGCGAATATCTCCGGGTCGATTCGAAATGAAGATGTGGAAATTTTCTGTCGAGCCAATGCCGTCAATGATGTCGAGCCCGGTGCGCTCTTTCCAGCCATGCCAGATCGATGCGGGCAGCGACTCGCCCGCCGAGACGCACAAGCGCAACGACGAGAGATCGTACTTCTCTTTGAGATCTTCCATCGCTAACATCGCGGCATAACCAGTGGGCGCGTTGTATAACAGAGTTGGCTTGAAGCGTTGGATCGTCTCTAACATATTTGCGGCGATGCGCGGCGGCGCTGACATGAGGACGGTGCTCGCCCCGACGTACCACGGGAAGATCAACACGCCGCCCGTGCCGAAAGTAAAAAATAATCGCGGCGCGCCGAATGCCCGATCCGATTCTTTCAAACCCAACACATTCGCGCCCCACAACTGCGCCGTGAGCGGATAATCTTTGTGGGCGTGCAAAATGCCTTTCGGTTCGCCTGTGGTGCCGCTGGAGTAATTCAACGAACAAAAGTCATCACGATGAGTCGGCGTCACTCCGAGTTCGGCGGGTTCGTTCTTGATCCATTCTTTAAAAACAGGATCGCCTTCGCGCCCGCGTCCGCCGATCACTACAACGTGTTTAAGAAACTCTTGCGAGTCGCGGATCGATTCGATGGACGGCAACAACGCGGCGTGGACGATCAACACTCGCGCCTTGCTGTCGTTCAAAATGTAATTGAGTTCGTGCGGCTTGAGCAGCGTGTTCATGCCCACCGACACCGCGCCGATCTTCACGATGCCGAAGAACGACGTCACCCACTCGGCGCAATCGGGACTCAAAATGCCAACCGACTCGCCGACATGCACATCCAACTTTTTCAGCGCGTGACCTATTTGATTCACTTCATCGGCAACTTGCCGAAACGTTAACTCGCGTTCAGCAGTGTAGAGCGCAACCTTGTCGGCGCGCGAGGTGAGGTTGTGTTCCAAAATGTTGACCGCGTTGTAATTGAGAGGGAGATCGGATGCTTTCATGAGAGAGTCCTTTCGGGTTGATGATAATCAATTAATCACGAAGAAACAAAGAAGCAAAGATCACAAAGAGTTTTAAAAATTAGTGAACTTCTTTTCTTTGAGCCTTTGTGATTAAAAAATGCCTGAACAGTCACGGCTGATGAATCTATTCTTTGCCCAACAACTCGCGGGCGATGACGATGCGTTGAATGTGCGCCGTGCCTTCGTATATTTGTAACCCCTTGATGGCTCGATAGTAACGCTCCACTGGATACTCGTTAGAGTAGCCGCGCCCGCCGTGCAGCAGCACCGCCTCATTCGCCGCTTTCACGGCGGCTTCCGTCGCAAATAATTTGGCGATGGATGTCTCGCGCGTCGCTTTGATATTTTGATCTTTCATCCACGCCGCGCGATACACCAACAATCGCGCCGCCTCT
>JACRLA010000026.1 GCA_016215145.1 Chloroflexota bacterium | reverse complement strand
TGACGTTGATCTATTTGTGCATTGACGCTTCGCTCGGCGGGCGCGTGGTGCTGCTCTTGCTCATCGGCGATTCGCTCAATGGATTTTTCAAAATGATCTTCCACCTGCCGCGACCCTATTGGATTGACTCCAACGTGAAGGCGTTGGCGCAAGAGACAAGTTACGGTCTGCCCTCCGGTCACGCTCAAGACGCGACAACTGTTTGGTTCTTCATCGCCTACACCATGCGAAAACGTTGGGCGTGGCTCGTCGCGCTGGCGCTGGTGCTGCTCATCTCGCTCTCGCGTTTGTATCTTGGCGTTCACTTTTCACTAGACGTGATCGGCGGATGGATCATCGGCGGAATTTTTTTGGCGGCGTATCTGTGGATCGAGCCGATGATCAAAGATCGATTGTTGAAGTTGGGGATGTGGGGACAGATCGGCGTGTCACTCGGCGCAGCCTTCCTCGTCATTCTGCTTGGTGTTGCCGCGCAAGCCGCCATCGCCTCTTCACCCGATCCTGCATCGTGGGCGTTATTTGCCAAAGACGCGCGCAGTTTAGAAACGTTTGTCTCGCGCGCGGGCGCGTTGTTCGGCGCGGGCGCAGGCTTGGCAATGATGGTTCACGGCGCGCAGTTTAATGCCGGAGGGTCGTTTAAGAATCGAGCGATTCGATTCGTCGTCGGCATCAGCGGAGTCTTGGTGCTGCGCTTCGGGCTGAGCGCGATCTTTCCCAAAGAGCCGGAGATGATCGGATTCTTTTTCCGATTCGTGCGTTACGCGATCATGTTGTGGTGGGCGATGTATCTTGCGCCGTGGCTGTTGTTGAAGATGAAGTTAGCCGAGCGTGGTTAAAAAACGTGACTGCTCAACGTCATTGCGAGTCTTTGAGAAGCAATCTCATCGCGCGACCTAGATTGCTTTCCGCTCCGCGAAGTGCGCTCGCAATGACGAATCGGCGGAACGTGGATAAAAAGAACACCGAGTGTCTCGTAAGACACTCGGTGTTTTGATTCGGGGTTACGCCGCCTTGACTGCTTCGGCGACTTTGGCGAATGCCGCCGCGTCCGTGGCGGCGAGATTGGCTAACGTCTTGCGATCCAAATTGATGTTTGCCTTTTCCATTCCGGCGATCAATCGGCTGTAGGAAAGACCGTTGAGTCGCGCCGCAGCGTTGATGCGGGCGATCCACAACTTACGCATATCGCGCTTGCGTTTGCGGCGATGCTCAAAAGCATATTGCCCGGCGTGCAGCCACGCCTCGTGCGCTTTCTTCCACAACAAGTGGCGCGAACCGTAATACCCCTCGTTTGCTTTAAGAACTTTGTTGCGTCGTCTGCGGCTGACTACGCCACCTTTTACTCTTGCCATTTTAAAATTCCTCTGCTTTCTCTTACGAAGACGGATTGAGCTGATGACGGCGCAAGTAAGGCGCGAGTCGCTTGATCCGCTTCATGATGCCTTTGGTTTTCACTTCTACGCCTTTGGAGAAAAGCGCTTTACTGCGTTTCGACGTATTGCGGCGCAAATGACCTTTGTCGCCTTTGGTACGCATCAACTTGCCGCTTCCCGTCACTTTAAATCGTTTCGCGGTTGCGCGATGCGTCTTGAGTTTATATTTGCCTTTCGGCGCTTTACGAGGCATTACTTGACTCCTTGTTATCGCCAGATCAGACCTCCGAGTTCTTTAAGAACTCGGAGGTCTGATCTGGCGTGTTTTTATATGGCTTCTACTTTGTCATCCTCATCATCGTCGTCAAGCACATTGACTTCGGGTGCGACAACTTTTGATGGCGAGGGTTTCGGTGGTTTCTCACCAGCCGGTTTTGTTGGGGCAACTTTCTTGCCGCCGGGGGCTAACACCATCAACATCGTGCGCCCTTCCATATCCGGCATCACTTCCACCATTGCCACATCTGCTAGTTCTTCGGCGACCTGCATCAACTCCAAGCGGGCAATTTGCGGATAGGTGATCTCGCGTCCACGAAACTTGATGCGGACTTTGACCTTCATCCCATCTTCTATCCAGCCGCGCGCGGCGCGCACTTTGAACGAACGGTGATGGTCAGTGGTCTTGGGACGCAGACGAATCTCTTTTACTTCAATCGTCTTCTGCGCCTTCCGCGCTTCTTTGTCCTTCTTGGCTTTCTCGTATAAGAACTTGCCAAAATTGAGAATGCGACAGACGGGCGGGTTGGCGTTGGGGCTGACCTCCACCAATTCTTTCTCCGCCTCACGTGCGATACGGATTGCTTCTTGGACAGTGATGACGCCCAAATTCTCACCGTTGGGCCCGATCACCCTGACCTCAGACACGCCGCGGATTTCTTCGTTAATGCGAAACTCTGATGCGCTTATAGGATCTCCATTAAGTAATAGACAAAATTAAGCCGCCCGAAGTGCCGGACGGCTTACTGGCGAGCGAGATAATACCATGACTCAAAGCGACTCGGCAAGATCAAGATTTCCGGCTTCGATAGAAGTGTATCTGCGCCTTCTCCAGAGTCGCCAACCCATCGGTGATGGTGCTGTCAATCACTTTGAGGAATGACTCTAACTTTTCGCGCGAATCCACGATCTCGACCACAATCGGCAGATCGCTGGATAAAGATTCAAACTTCGCGGTGCGGATGCGGGTGTTCGCGCCAAAACCCATCATCCCGCGTAAGACCGTTGCCCCCGCAAGCCCGCGCGCCCGCGCCTGCAACACGATCCACTCATACAACGGCTTGCCCTCGTGCTTGTCACTTTCGCCGATGAAAATACGCAACAGCGATCCATCTTCCGAAAGAGTCATAACCGCCTCACTTCCATATCCACGCCGCCATCACCCGACCCAACCACACCGCGCCGAGTCCTAAAACAATATGGGCGATCACGTTAGCGATCCCTTCTAAATTCTCACTGCCGCGAAACAAGTTGATCGTTTCATTGCCGAAGCTAGAAAACGTAGTGAAGCCGCCCAATAAACCGATGAACACAAACGCCCGCGCTTCGGGCGTGAACACCCCGCGCGAATCGGCGAGTTGAGCCAAAACGCCGATTACCAAACAACCGAGCAAATTAACCGTCAGCGTCCCGTAAGGAAAACTCACGCTCTTGGAAATTTGTTGAACGTAACTGCTCAACCAATAACGCGCAACCGAGCCAATGAAGCCGCCCGCGCCGACGAGTAATGCGTTGTTCATGTCTCCCCTTACATCTCCCCCATCCTCGCGTCATACATCCTCTCCAGTTCACTGCGTAATCGTCGCGTCACCGATTCGCGCTGCGTGTCGGGAACCGGAAATTGTTTAACCAGTTCGGCGGCGATACCGCTCACCATTGCCCGTGAGCCCTTTCGATTCTTCAGCAAAGATTCCATCTTGCGTTGAACGGCAAGCAGATACCGTTGAATGTGTCTCAATCCCTTTTTATCGGTCAGCTTACCGCGACCCGGCACAATGGTCTTGGCGGGGAACTTTGCTTTTTGCAACTCATCCAAGTTTGCCAACCACTGATCCAGATTCGCTTCACCAACGTAAGGGTGCGAGTGAGTCACTACGGTGTCACCCGTAAAGATCACGCCCGCTTTCGGGATCAGAACCCAGATGGCACCGGGCGACGCTCCGCCTTTGTGTTGCAAGTTAATAGTGTGATCGCCCTTCGTCAACGTTAACTCTTGAGTAAACGTGATCTGCGGGGCGATGATACGCACGCCCATTTGATCGCGGCTCGGCTCAAAGTCGGATCGCGATTCAGACGCGCCGCTTTTGATCAAGTCGGGATATAAACGCAAACGCTCCGCCGTGAAGTGATGACCAATGACCGGCACGTCGAACCATTGATTACAGATCACGCGATCACGGTGATGATCGGTGTTGATGACAAACAGGAGTGGACCTTCAGAAAGTTCGGCGATCTTCTGCCGCCACTTGTGCGCGTCGGCGGGGTGCGTCGGCGTGTCAATGCAGATGACGCCTTCTTTGGTAATGATCGCCCCGACGTTGACGCCGGTGAACGATGTTTCGACATAAATGTTAGATGATAATTTTTGCATGATTATTTTCCGTAGGGGCAACCCTTGCGGTTGCCCTGTTTACAGCAACCCTTGCGGTTGCCCTGTTTACAGCAACCCTTGCGGTTGCCCTGTTTACAGCAACCCTTGCGGTTGCCCGTGTTAGGGCAGGAGCAAGTCCTGCCCCTACAAATTTTTTTTCGCTTCTTGCAACGCCTTCTCGATCAACTCTTCGCTGGCAGGGACGCCGCCACCCTGCGCCAAACGCGAATCGCCCCCGCCCTTCTCACTGCCGATCACCTTCAACGCAGGCATCAACAACGCCTTCATATCTTGATCCACGTCGGCGGATCGGGCAAAAACTAGATTCGCCTTCGCGCCCGACGAGCCGAGCAAGACGATCACTTTGGGTTCGTCGGTGAGGCGCATTGCCAATTTGCGGAGTTCGTCCATCTCACGATTCGCCCACACCCGCTTGGCAACGCGGTTGCCCCACGTATCGGGGAGCGCGGCGATAATTTTTTGCGCTTCTTCTTCAAGCCCGCGCAAGCGCAGTTCTTTTAATTCTTTAGAACGCGTTTGATTTTCAGATCGCAATTTGTCAATGGATTGCTCGACTTCCAACACGCCGCAAGTAAAATCTGCCGCCAATTGATTCACGATGACGTTCTTACGCCGATAATCGCGCAGGGCGCGCTTGCCGCACATAAACTCCACGCGCATCGCTTTCTTGGCGCGTTCCACTTTAATAATTTTGATCAGCCCGACTTCACCCGTGTGCGCGACGTGGGTGCCGCCGCACGCCGTGAAATCAAATTCGCCGATTGCCACGATCCGCAAACGCCCGTCAATCTCCGGCGCTTTACGCAACGGAATTTTTTGCAATTCGTCGTCGCTTGGAAACCAAGATCGAATCGGCGCGTTATCTGTGACAATGCGATTCGCCAAATCTTCGGCTTGGTCAATGAAATCCGGCGAAAGTTTTTCTACCGCCAGATCAATGGTGAGGCTGTCTCCCAGATGAAAGCTGGCAGTTTCGGCGCGGGCGATTCGGATGAACGCTTGCGAGAGGATGTGCTGCCCCGTGTGCTGCTGCATAAAGTCGAATCGGCGGCTCCACTCAATGGAGCAGGCGGCATCCCCTGAGTCGGTTTCCCGATCCACAATATGCAGAATGGCGTGATCGCTTTCGCGGGCGATCACATCAATCACTTGTGCCTGATTAATCGAACCAAGATCATTTGGTTGACCGCCCGAGGTTGGGTAGAAAAAAGTTTTATCGAGGATAAGCGCGGGGTGATTGCTGTGGGTCAGTCGCTCGATGATGCGCGCGTTGAATGTGTGGGTGTACGAATCGGAATAGTAGAGGCGTTCAGTCATTCTGTTTTCAAAGACACCGAGTGTTTTGGAAACACTCGGTGTCTAAATCTCAATTCTTCACCGGCAAAGAGAATTTAAAAATCGCGCCGTGAGGCTGCGCCGGGTCTACCCACACTTTGCCGCCGTGCGCTTCAATCGCCATCTTGACAAAGGCAAGACCCAAGCCCAAACCTTTGGGACCGCCTTCGCGGCGGATACGCATAAATTTTTCAAAGACTCGCGCCCGTTCCGTTTCGGGGATGCCGGGTCCATTGTCTTGTATGCTGACGATGACTTGATTATTTTCTTCTTGCGCCAGCACCGAGACGGCGCCTTCGTTGGGCGTGTATTTCACCGAGTTCTCGATCAAGTTGATCAGCACGCGGCGGATCATGTCTTCGTCAATAAAGACCGACGGGAGCGTGGATGGAAGTTCAGATGTGAGAGCAATGCTCTGTTGACTTGCTCTACCGCTTCGGCGATCAGTGGCAGGATCAAAGCGTCTTTTTGGTTCAACACTGCTTTGCCCGATTCAAAACGGCGCAAGTCGAGAAGCGAATCCACTAACCGCGCCAGATGTTGACCGGAGCGCGCGGCGATGCCCAAGACCGAATTATTTATTTCATCATCGGTGGGCATGGAGGCTTGCAGCAGAGTGACGCTGGACATAATGTTGCCCAACGGGGCGCGCAGATCGTGAAAGATCATAGACATCAAATCTTCGCGCATCTCTTCGATCTTCATTCGCTCTGAAATATCGCGCTCGATCCACTGGATGAAATCGTGTTCGGGTGTGGAGATGCGCTTGGCGTGAACTTCCACCGGAATCTCGCGCCCCTCTTTAGTGATGACGTGTGTCTCAAAACTTTGTTCAATGCCGCGCCCCAGATCGCGGATGCGATCACTGTCGAGCGGGTCTTTCTTTTCCGCATTCGCGCTAACGGTTGCGCGGTGAATCTCTTTGATCGGGACGCCAATCATATCGGAACGGTTATAGCCAAACGTCACACGCGCTTTGTGATTGGCGTCGGTGATGAAACCTTCCAAGTCTGTCGTGATGATGGGGTCGAGGCTGTCTTCAAACAACCCGGCGTAACGGTCTTTGGCGCTTTGGGTGAATGAAAATTGTTGAGCGTGGGCGATGGCGTTGCCGGCAAGACTGGCAATGCCGGTGAGCATCGGCAAGGTGTTGCGGTCAACCGCATCCGGCGCCGGATTCAATCCCTCGATCACGCCCATCAAATGACCCTCAAACGTGATGGGCGCGCAAGCAATGGAGCGCGTGACGAAACCGGTTTGATTATCTACCCCGCCGAAGAAGTGTTGATTCTTGTTTACATCGGGCACAAAAATGGGTTGACCTGTTTGCGCCACCCAACCGGCGATGCCTTGCCCAATCTTCAAACGAAGACCGATCAATCGTTCGGCGTGGGCGCCCTCCGATAGTTGAAAAACAAGTTCTTTAGTTTCGGGGCTGAGCAACGCAATAGAAGCCGCTTCAAGATTCAGAATTTTCAACGTTTGCGCCAGCAACAGATGCAGCAACTTGTCGGTCTCCATCGTCGAACTTAAGACCTGCGCCGCATCCACCAAATTGCTCATCGCCTGCGTTTGCTTGCGGCTCTCGTCAAG
>JACRLA010000025.1 GCA_016215145.1 Chloroflexota bacterium | reverse complement strand
TGGGCGCGAGCGTTTCAAGGTCAAATTCCACGCTGGCGTTGACTACGCCCGGAGTGGTATGGGCATACACTTTAAGTTCGGGGTAATGAGTTGTGCCGACAGTTGTCGCGCCGACGTCAAGCAAATAAGAAAGAATTGCGCGGGCAAGCGCCGAGCCTTCGGTGGGGTCGGTGCCTGCGCCCAGTTCATCAAGCAGCACAAGCGATTTTTGATTCGCGGTTTTTAAAATTTGGATGATGTTGCTGATGTGCGATGAAAATGTGGACAGACTCTGCTCGATGGATTGCTCGTCGCCGATGTCGGCATACACGCCCTCAAAAATCGAGATCTCCGAACCCGATTGCGCCGGGATGTGGAGTCCGCATTGTGACATCAACGCCAACAAGCCAACGGTCTTTAAACTCACCGTCTTGCCGCCGGTGTTGGGCCCGGTGATCAACACCACATATGTTTGATCATCTGAAACAAAATTCGGCACAACGGTTGCAGGATCGAGCAAGGGATGTCGCGCGCCGCGAAGTTTGATGACACTGCCCGGATGCCGAGGGGAATTGCGGATTGCGGATTGCGGATTGGGGAGCGGAGATTGGAGATTAGAGATTGGGGATTGGAGATTTGAAGTTTGAAGTTTGGGATTTGGGATTTCCTTTAAGAGCGGTTCTGTCGCGTGAAGCTCATCGGCATATTTGGCTTTGGCGAAGGCGAGATCGAGATCGGCTAATGCTTCAACGGTGTGCTTGATGCCTATCGCGTGATCGGCAATGAGTTTGCATAGCTCGGTCAGGATGCGGCGAATCTCTTCGCGTTCTTGCAATTGCAGTGATCGCCATTCGTTGTTGAGGTCTACGGTGGCGAGTGGTTCAAGAAAAAGAGTCGCGCCCGACGACGATTGATCGTGAACCACGCCGCGCAGTTTGCCTTTGTATTCGGCTTTGAGCGGGATGACGTAACGCCCGTCGCGTTCAGTGATGAGGGCTTCTTGCATCATCGGTGAGTACTGCGACGAGGTGATGATGGATTGCAGTTTGGTCATCAAGCGATCGTGGACGCGCTTGAGTTCGATTCTAATAGAAGCAAGTTTTTCAGAAGCAGAACTCATCACTTCGCCACGCTCGTCAATCGTTTTGCCGATTGCTTCGATGACGCCCGGACATTCGTCAATGCGGCGCGCGATGAAGGCGAGCCGCGGGAACTGATCGCCGAGTTTACTCAAGGCGCGTTTAAGGGCGCGTCCGGCGATGAGGGTGTTTTTGATCTCCAGGATTTCAATGGGAAGCAGCACCGCGCCAATGACGGCGTCACCGGCGTAGCCGCGCACGTCGCGCGCCCCGCCGATAGACACATCGGCTTTGAGCGAAAGCAATTTCTGCGCTTCGCTGGTTTCTTGTTGGCGGCGCGTGGCTTCGTTGAGGTCAATCGTCGGAGTCAGGGCGCGCGCCAGCGATGATCCACCGGAGAAAGCGCAGTAGGCGGCGAGGCGATCTAGAATCTTTGGAAGTTCGAGAGTGTGGATATACTTCGTGTCCATTGCGATGATGATTTTACCTGATATGAGACACCGAGTGTTTTTTTAAACACTCGGTGTCTGGTGGAGCAGATGTTAGAGTTGTGTAAGAAGTCGTTCGTTTGTGTTGACGTTCATCCTTCATGGGCATAGAATCAATTCTTAGACGGAGGAGACCTGCAGGTTTATAAAACCTGCTAGGTTTTGTAGCGATATGGATTACAAAGACTACTACAAAATTCTTGGCGTGGAGAAAGGCGCGAGTGAGACGGAGATCAAATCTGCGTATCGCAAACTCGCCAAGCAGTATCATCCTGACAAGAATCTCGGCGACAAAAAAGCCGAAGAGAAATTTAAAGAGATCAACGAAGCCTACGAAGTGTTGGGTGACGCCTCGAAGCGAACAAAATACGATCGGTTAGGCGCGCAGTGGAATCGTTATCAACAATATGGCGGCGACCCCGGCGGTTTCGATTGGAGTCAGTGGACGGCGAATCGCGGCGGCACGTACACGTATAGCGGCGACCTCAACGACATCTTTGGCAGTGGCGCGGGCTTTTCCGATTTCTTCCAACAAATTTTTGGCATGAGCGGGCAGGGCGCCACTCCGCGCGGGCGGGCTTCAAGTAGTCTTGCCCGTGATGCCGAACACGAAGTGGGGATCACGCTCGAAGAGTCTCTGCACGGCACGACGCGCATTTTGTCTAAAGGGTCGCGCAAACTCGAAGTGAAGATTCCCAAAGGCGCGAAGAACGGGACGAAAGTTCGCTTTGCGGGTGAGGGCGTAGACGGCGGCAACTTGTTGTTAGTGGTAAAGCTGGCGGAGCATCCCAAGTTTAAATTGCGCGAGGAAGGTCCCGATCTGGAAGTGGATGTGTCTGTTGATCTTTATACAGCAGTGCTGGGTGGTGAGACCCCTGTGCCAACGCTCGACGGCAAGGATGTGAAGTTGACAATTCCGCCGGAGAGTTCGAGTGGGCAGTTGATTCGCTTACGCGGCAAAGGGCTGCCCAAATTGCGTGAGACAGATGAACGCGGCGATCTCTATGTGCGTTTATCGGTTCATGTGCCGAAAAATATAACGGAGCAGGAAAAAATTTTGTTTGAGCAGTTGGCGAAGATGAGGAATAAATGAACAAAATTAAAACCCCAAAACCCCAAAACCCCAAATCCCAAAAACCCAAAAACCCAAATTCCAAATGAGGGGCGGGGTGTTAGAGGTTGGAAGTTAGAAGTTGGATATTTGAAGTTTGAAGTTTGGAGTTTGAAGTTTAAGAGGCAACTATGTTTACGAAGAAAAAAAATATATTGGTAGTAGTGTTGATGTTGACGTTAGCGATCTTGGCGTGTAGTACGACGGGTAATGTATCGGTGGGCACGTCGGCCCCGACTAAGGTGACAACGCCGACGCGAGCGGCACCCACTGCCACACCCGCGCCGATTGCCATCGCGCCAACGGCGGCATCCCCTGCGGGGTTTGATTCTTCCGATCAACTTTATATTGATCTCTATAAACGAGTGAGCAGCGCCATTGTCTTCATTCGCATTTACAACAGCGCAGGCAGATCGCTCGGATCGGGTTCGGGGTTTGTGATTGATACAAAGGGCATCATTGTCACCAACAACCACGTCGTGCGCGGCGCGGCAGATATTGAAGTCGCGTTCACCTCAGGACTGAAGACTCGCGGCAAAGTGCTTGGCACCGATGCGACGGCGGATATTGCCGTGATCAAGGTGGAGGTGCCGGCAGAGCAATTGACGATTGTGCCGTTGGGCGAGTCGGATAAAGTGCAAGTGGGGCAGAGGGTGATTGCGATCGGGAATCCATTTGGGTTACGCAGTTCGATGTCGTTAGGAATCATCAGTGGGTTAGGGCGCACGCTGCAAGGTGATTCGCAAACGACGGCTGGCGCATCTTTCTCCGCGCCCGACATTATTCAAACCGATGCAGCGGTCAACCCGGGCAATAGCGGCGGACCGTTGTTGAATCTTAAAGGCGAAGTGATCGGCGTGAACAAAGCGATAGTCTCGCAGACCGGGGAAAATTCTGGTGTGGGCTTTGCGGTGTCGGCGAACACGGTCAAGAAAATTGTGCCGTCGTTGATCAGCGAAGGCAAATATGTCTATCCTTATCTCGGCGTGACCAGCACCGAAGATTTGTCGTTGAAAGAAGTCGAGCTATTAAATTTGCCGCGCACAACCGGCGTGTATGTTACGTCAGTGGTGGCAGGCGGACCGGCAGATAAAGCGGGATTGAAAGCCGGCAGCCGGACGACGAATACGCAGGGTGTACTCGCCGGAGGCGATTTGGTGATCGCCATTGACGGCATTGAAGTAAAAACATTTTCGGAGTTGATGAGCTACTTGGTTAACAAGACGAGCGTCGGGCAGACGGTGAAGCTCACTCTTTTACGCGACGGCAAGCAAATGGATTTGAGTGTGACTCTGACGGCGAGACCGAATCAGTGAAGACAAAATCCCAAATCCCAAAAACCCAAAAGCCAAACTTCAAACGTCCAACGCCAACGTCCAATTTCCAACGTCTAACTTCCAATGCCTTTGTTAACTGTTGAGCATCTCAAAAAAGAATATCCGGTTCAACCCCGATCATTTTTTCGTCGCTCGAGCGATGTGGTGCGACCCATTGCCGATGTGAGCTTTGAAGTGAACGCGGGTGAGATCATCGCCATCGCCGGGGATGCCGCCAGCGGCAAAACGATCTTGGCTCGTTTGTTGACCCTGCTCATCCGCCCCAACAAGGGTAGCGTGATCTTCGACGACCAGAATTTAACAAAGATGAACGATGGCGCGCTGCGTCCGGTGCGCCGCCGCCTGCAGCTCCTCTTCAGCGATCCGCGCACGGCACTTAACCCGCGCAGTTTAGTGAGCGACATGATGTTAGAGCCGATGCAGATTCAAAACATTGGCAGCGCCGACGAACAGATGACGACGGTGAAGAATTCCTTGCGACGTGTTGGGCTTAACGCTTTGCTGCTCGATCACAAGATGACCGATCTCTCGGCGGGCGAGCGTCAACGCATCGCGCTGGCGCGGGTGCTGACTCTGCATCCGAAGTTGATCATCTGCGATGATCCGTCACGCGCCATGCCGCCCGGCGCGGCAGAAAGTTTTTTCCGTTTAATGTCCGAGCTGCGGCGGCGCGACGGGGTGTCGTTTATTTTTCTTGTGCGCGAGACACAGCCTGCGGCACAGTTCGCGGATCGGCTCGGCATTTTGTATCGCGGGCATTTAGTAGAGATGGGCAAAACGGATTTAGTGATCGGATCGCCACAGCACCCTTACGCCCGTCAATGGTTTTCTAAAGGCAGTGTGCCGCCCGCCGTCACCGACGTCAGTTTAAAGGGCTGTCAATTTCATCCCGATTGCCCGGACGTGATGTCGTCTTGCCGCGAGTGTGTGCCTGATATGTTCACCACACCCGCATCACAAATGGCACAATGTTTTTTGTATAAGGGAAATTAAAACTACACCAGTCTGGTCTATTTCAAACATGACTCCTCCCAAACCCATTTCCCTTATTTCCTTTATCTCCCTTGTTTCCCTTTTGTTCTCTGCCTGCACCGCGCAACCCGTTGTAACGACTCAAGTTTTTCAACCCCCTCAATTAACCATCAGCGCACTCACCGCCGCACCGGCAACGGCAACCGCCGTCGCCAAAGGAACGCCCACGCCGGTGATACGCGCCATCACCGAAACGCCCAAAACAAAATCGCTCACGGTGTGCATGCCTTATGAACCCGACACGTTGTACGAATACGGAAAAAGCGGGCGCGATGGTTTGTTGGCGCAAGCGGCGGTCTTTGAAGCGGTGCGTGATGGACCGATTGATCATCGCAATTTTGATTATCAACCGATCCTGCTGGAAAAATTACCGAGCCTCAAAGACGGTGACGCCGCCATTGCTGCGGTGACTGTGAGAGATGGCGAAGACCTTGTGGATGCGAGCGGCGGCTTGGTGAAACTGGCGAAGGACGTTAAGTATTTTGACGCAGACGGCATCGAGCGCGTCTACGACGGCAAAGCAAAATCGGTGCGGGCGATGCAGATGACGGTGACATTTAAATTGAAGCAAGGGTTGAAGTGGGAAGACGGTCAACCGCTCACCGCTGATGATGTTGCCTTTGCTTGGCAGCTCGCCAAAAGCCCTGACAGCCCGACGGCGAATCATTTCCTTACCAATCGAATGAAAGACCCGGTCGTCGTCGTGGATAGCCGCACGATCCGTTGGACGTACATGCCGGGCTACAAAGATTCACTGTACTCTGCGCGTTTCCCTGCTCCGTACCCCAAACATTTATACGGCAAGCTCACTCCGGCGCAACTAGCAAACGATCCGTCAGTGAATCGCAAGCCGTTGTCGTTTGGCGCGTTCAAGATAGATGAATGGATTCCGGGTAAACAGATCACGCTCTCTAAAAATCCAAACTACTTCCGCGCCGCCGAGGGTCTGCCGAAACTTGATGCTCTCATTTATCGCTTCGTCCCCGACGTTGACCAAATGGTTTCGGAGTTGTTGTCGGGTAAGTGCGATGCGGGCATTGGGTTGAGAAGCGGCACAACCGATTCCATTTTTGATTCAAAGATCGAGATGTTGTTACAAGCGAAGACTCAAGGCACGCTCGCGCCGCAGTTTGTCGGCGGCACCACCATTGAACATCTCGACTTCAACATCAGCCCCGTAGAAAATTACGTCGGCTTGGTCGGCGAGGGACTTTTTCAGAACGCCAAGATACGACAGGCTTTCGCGTACTGCATTGATCGAAAATCTATCGCCGATACGTTGATGTATGGTCGCTCGGAAGTGCCGCCGGTTTATGTGTCATCGGCGCATCCATTTTTTGATCCCAATGGTGTCGCTACGTATCCGTTCAACCCCGATCAAGGTCGGGCGTTGTTGAAAGAGGCAGGATGGATCGATTCGAATAAGGATGGTGTGTTAGATAAGCAAGGGCGGAGTCTAACGTTGAAGTATGTCTACGGACCGACAGGCAACAAACTTCGTCAGGCGGTTGCGCTAAAGTTAAAAACGCAACTCAAAGATAACTGCGGGGTTCAATTGGATACTAAAGAATTAGATCGCGGCGATCTGTATGGCGGCTTCCCTGATGGCGTTTTGTTTGGTCGCCGCTTTGATGTGGGGCAGTTCGCTTGGGTAGCCGATGCCGAGCCGCCGTGCAATCTGTACACCACACGCGAATGGACGGGAGCGGCTGACGGCAGCACCGATAAATATAAGGTGCCCAGCGGCTATCCGCAGGGCGGCAATAACGTGGGGTATCTCTCACCGGCGTTTGAAGAGGCGTGTTTGAAAGCGGTGAATGCGTTGGATGTGACGGAGAAGAAGAAATTTCACCAGCAGGCGATGAGAATTTTCGCGCAAGATTTGCCTTCGATCATGTTGTTTGTCAAAATAAAGGTGGCGGTGGCTCGCCCAAATGTGAATGGCATGGTCTTGGACGCGACCCATGAGTCGGAGCTATGGAATATCGAACAGTTTGAAGTGAAGTGATGTGGATGCGACAAACACCGAGTGTTTCGCGAAGCGCCCCGTAGCGAAGCGGAGTGGGTGAGACACTCGGTGTTTTGACAGATGAGTGAATTTTTGCTTGACTCGCCTATTTCGATATGTTATATTGCCTGTGGTTGTCTCTACAAATGTGCATTTCCCCTCTTCTATCCGTCTCTCTTAAGGAGGTGAAGCCCCGCACCTAACGATTCCCTAACTCAATGTTCCGTGTTAAGTCGAAAAATATATTTAATATTCTCTGGAGGAGAAAATGCTTAACCATAAAAAGATTGTTTGGTTGTTAGCGGTTTTGTCTGCCGTCAGCATGATTATCACTGCATGCGCGCCGCAGACCGTGACGGTTGTGCAAACACAAGTGGTGACCGTCAAAGAAACTCAAAAAGTGGAAGTGCCGGTGATCCAAACGCAAGTCGTGGCGGCGAAGTCGTTCACCAAGCCGCATCCGGTCTTGGGTGATGCCAAAGTG
>JACRLA010000024.1 GCA_016215145.1 Chloroflexota bacterium | reverse complement strand
TCTTCTTTATTGGTTCGGCGTGTGATCATCGCTTGACCTCATACACTCGTTGTGTCGCATCTTTCTCGGCTTGTCGTTCTATCGCTAACTCGATCAATCGGTCAATCAATTCGCTGTAGCTCATCCCGCTTGCTTCCCAAAGTTTGGGATACATGCTGATCTCGGTGAAGCCGGGGATAGTGTTGATCTCGCTCACATACAATTCGCTCGTGTTTCGATCCATCAAAAAATCTACACGCGCCATGCCGCAGGCATCAATCGCTTTGAAGGTCGCCACCGCGATCTGTTGCGCCCGTTTCGTCGTCGCTTCGTCTAACGGCGCGGGGATCGTTAACTCCGAATCGCCGTCAATATACTTCGCGTTGTAATCGTAAAATTCTTTCTTCGGCACGATCTCACCCGGCACAGAAGCGATAGGCTCATCGTTGCCCAACACACTCACTTCGATCTCACGCGCATCAATGCCCTGCTCGATCAAAATTTTCCTATCCCACTTCGCCGCCTCGCGCAACGCTTCGGGCATTTCGTTTTTGTTGTGCGCCTTCACCACACCCACCGACGAACCCAAGTTCGCCGGTTTAGCAAACATTGGGTAACCAAATTGCGCTTCACATTTTGCAATCACAACACTCACATCGCGCTCAACTTCACTCCGCAAAGCGATGACATACTTCGGCGTTGGAATATCGTGCGCTTTCATCACCGATTTAAAAACTGCTTTGTCCATCCCCACCGCCGAACCCACCACGCCCGCGCCCACGTAAGGGATGTCAGCGAGTTCGAGCAGACCTTGCACCGTGCCATCTTCGCCAAACGTTCCATGAAGGAGAGGGAAGATCACGTCGAGCTCGGTCATGGAGGACAAGGTGACGCCGCCGCTCGCGGCGTGAGCCTTCACCTGCATCAGCGCGCGGTGCTGCGGTTCCCCGAGCAAGGCGGCTTCACTGGCGTTGGCGACATCCCCTGAGGTGAGTTGCTTCATCGTGTCATCACCGGCGATCCACTTTCCCTCTTTCGTGATGCCGATCACTGTCACCTCATATTTATTTTTGTTAATCGCCTTCATCACCGAACGCGCCGACATGAGCGAGACTTCATGCTCGCCGCTTCGCCCGCCGAAGATGATGCCGACGCGAATTTTTCGAGTCACGTCAGCACTGCCCGCCCCACTCCCCCACCAATTCAATTTCCAGCTCAAGGTTCACGCCGAACTTCTCGCGCACTTTGCTTTGGGCTAAGGCGATGAGCGAATACACGTCGTGCGCTTTGGCGTTGCCCAAGTTAACAAAGAAGTTGGCGTGGATCGGAGAAATTTCTGCTTTGCCGATCACCACACCTTTGAGTCCTGCCGCTTCGATCAATCGTCCGGCATAATCATCTTTGGGATTCTTGAACATGGAGCCGATGCTCGCGCCCGGCGGCTGTGTGCGTTTGCGATGAGCGATGAAGCCTTCGACCTTCTCTTGCAAAACTTTTGGATCGTCGCGCTTCAACTCGAACTCCGCCGCAAGAATGATGCCAGCCCCGCCGCGCTTCAACGCCGATGAACGATAGGCGAATTGCAAATCTTTTAAAGTCCAATCCCGCACATCCCCATTACTTTGCAAGATCGTTGCCATTCGCAGAACCGCCGCAATGTTCGATCCGTGCGCGCCGGCGTTGCCAAAGACCGCGCCGCCCACCGTGCCGGGAACTGTCGCCGCCCATTCGAGTCCTGCCGCGCCGCGCAGCATACATTGCCGCGCCAGAGTCGGCAGCCCCGCGCCCGATTCGGCGCGCACAATGAAACGATCCCCACGTTGTTCAATCGAAACTTGCCGCGCCCGATTCTGAATCACCAAGCCGCGATAGCCCCAATCGGAAACTAAAATGTTCGACCCCGCGCCGAGAATAAAATAGTTGAGACCGAAGTGCCGCGCTTGCTTCACCGCATTCGCTAACTCGTCGGCGGTGTCGGCGGCGATGAAGTAATCGGCGGGTCCGCCGATGCGCGAGGACGTGTAACGACTCAACAAATCGCCTTCGCGCAGTTTATCGCCGAACACCGCGCGCAACGCGCTCGACGTGGAGGGCGTGTTGCTCATGTTCTTACCGACCAGCAAGTGACGGCTGGTTGCCAGCGTGGGCATTTCGTGTGTCGTGAATTGAAATCGCGTTTTGTTCATCATAGCTGCTCAACACTTTCTCCCCAACGGTGTTGCCATCACCCGCGCCAAGCGTGATCAGCACATCACCATTTCTTAACTCCGCCAACAACACCGTCCCCGCTTCCGCCAAAGTCGGCACGTAACGCGCGTCGGCGTGTCTCATCTGCGCCACAATATCTTTAGAACTTACACTCGCATCAAAAGATTCTCGTGAGCGAAAAATATCCGTCACCAAAACATGATCGGCGTCACTAAAGCTCGACGCAAATTCTGACAATAAAATTTTTGTGCGGCTGAAGGTATGCGGTTGGAACAACGCCCAAAGATTTCGATCACCGAATCGCTTGCGCGCCGCCGCCAATGTTGCTTTGATCTCGGTCGGGTGATGAGCGTAATCGTCAATCACGGTGATGCCGCCGACTTCACCTTTAACTTCACCTTTAACTTCAAACCTGCGCCCCACCCCCGTAAACTCGGCGAGCGCGTTGCGGGCAATGTTGAAATCCACGCCGAGTAAATCTGTCGCGGCAATCGCCGCCAAACTATTTACAACATTGTGATTGCCCGGCACGCGAGTTCGCGCCAAGCCCACGGATTGCCCATTCCGCGTCACTACGTAATCACTGCCGCCGGCGCTGTTCGCTTGAATGTTTTCGGCTTTCCATTCCACGCCGTTCTTCAAGCCATACCAAATCACACGGATATTTTTTTGCGAAGCCCACTCCCCTATTTCCTTTGCGCCATCATGATCACGACAAACGATCAACGCGCCGCTGTTCGGGACGAGCGAGACAAATTTTTCAAACGCGGCGCGATACGATTCCATCGTCGGGTAGCAATCAGGGTGATCGTGTTCAACGTTGGTGATCACGGCGATCTTCGGTTTCAAGCCCCAAAACATGCCGTCGTATTCATCAGCTTCGATTACAAACGGCGAACCGTTTCCGTGTTTAGCATTTGTGCCTAAGTTGGTTAATGTGCCGCCCACGATAAACGTGGGATCGAGTTTCGCTTGCGTCAGCATGAAAGCGATCATCGCCGTCGTTGTGGTCTTGCCATGCGTTCCGGCAACGGCGATCCCATCTCTACCTTCCATCAATGCGCCTAAAAAATCTGCGCGCTTCAATAGTGGAATGTTTTTCACTTTCGCGGCGATCACTTCAGGGTTATCAGCAGAGATGGCTGAGGACAGGATCACCGTGTCGGCATCCGCGAGGTTGGCGGCTGAATGTCCGATAAAAACTTTCGCGCCGCGATCTCTTAATTTCTGCGTGAGCGCCGACTCTTGCATATCCGATCCCGACACGAGGTAGCCGCTCTCGATCAACACAATTGCGATTGCCGAAAGACCTGTGCCGCCGATGCCGATGAAGTGAATCTTTTTCATTACGTTTGTGTGCAATACGTGATGAGTGATGCGTATTGCGTATTGCGTTTTAGACGAAAACGATCAAAACAAATACAAAGGCGATGCCGACTGCAAAATAAATCCAAGGCGGTCCGACGAACTTGGGCGGCAGGAACGAGATGTAGTTCAACACCGCCGGGTCGTTGGGGGCGATGACGCCGGAGATCGGATACTGTGCGATGTGCAAGTAATACCAAAGCGA
>JACRLA010000023.1 GCA_016215145.1 Chloroflexota bacterium | reverse complement strand
GGCTATAACCCTCTTTTATTTTTAGCCGCTTTCATTTTGCCACACGGTATTTTAGAAATTCCGGCGATCATCCTGATCGGCGCGGCGACGATCAACTTGGGCGCAAGCATCATCGCGCCGCCCAAAGGCAAAACGCTCGGCGACGGTTGGCTCATCGCGCTGACGAACTGGGTCAAGATATTTTTAGGCGTCGCTTTCCCGCTCCTCATCGGCGCGGCGATCTTAGAAGTGTTCTTGACTCCGACAATTGTGGTGTGGGCGTTGGGGAAGTAGTCTTTCTATTTCACAAACACTCGATGCCCATTACGTTTAGCCCGTTCTTTTTTGACAACCATTTTGTGTTGATGCGGCACAAGCGATATGAGTGTACGTAGTGCGGTATTGACTGCTTTTGAGTCGGGGAAATACGCCAGCACGTCAGGCGCAAGCGTTACGGTATTTGTGCCAGCAACTCGCTTCTCGGTGAACGTGCCATCTTTTTGATAGACGCGAATGGTGTAACCATCCTCACGCAGTTCCTTTGCATATTTACCGCGCACGCCATTCGAGAAATCATATTCAGGGCGCATATCATCTTCTAAAGTATTAGTCAGAAGTTTCTTCTTCATATTTTTTACGCTCCGTGCTTTACGCGCACTGATCAGGCGCAATTTCTTTTCGCGTTCTGTATACACAACGACAAGTATCTGCTTCTTATTTGAAGAGCCGATAATGATCCGTCGTTCTTCTTCGTCTGAATGATCAGGGTCAGGTGTAGTAATCGAAAAATCGTCCTCGAAAACCGTTTGAGCTTCTTCGAAAGTTACTTTATGTTTGCGCTGATTCGTTTTCGCTTTATCTTTATCCCACTCAAAGAGAGTTTGCATAATGGCAACTCCGAAAAATCAAGTTTTGTTTAGCAAAGCAACTTTACTATTAACGAAGAATGATGTCAAAGCATCAGATATCCAATTCTTTCCTCAATATCATTGCCCCCTTCGCCAACGCCTTCAACTTCCCAATCGCAACATCACGCGTAAGCGGAACCATGCCGCAGTTTGTGCATGGATACAGATTTTCCGGCGCGACATACTTGAGAGCTTTGCGAATCGTCGCCGCAACTTCGTCCGGCGTTTCAACTTGATCGCTGGCAACATCAATCGCACCAACCATCACATCTTTGCCCTTGAGCAAGCCAATTAATTCAATCGGCACTTTGGAGTTGTGACATTCGAGCGATACTTGATCGATCTTCGACGCTTGAATTAAAGGGAATGTATCTTCATACTGCCGCCATTCGGAGCCAAGCGTTTTCTTCCACTCGATGTTCGCTTTGATTCCGTAGCCGTAACAAATATGCACGGCGGTCTTGCAGGTGAGTCCTTCTGCCGCTCGCTCCGACGCCTTCACTCCCCACTCGCGCACTTCGTCGAAGAAAACGTTGAAGGCTGGCTCGTCGAACTGGATCACGTCTACGCCCGCCGCCGCCAACTCCCGCGCCTCATCGTTCAAAATTTTGGCGAACTCCCACGCCAACTTCTCGCGGCTGTGATAATGATCGTCGTACAGCGTGTCCACCATTGTCATCGGACCCGGCAAAGTGAACTTCACTTTGTGGTTCGTTTCGGCGCGGAGGAATTTGGCGTCATCTACGTACACCGGTTTTTTGCGGGTGACGGCGTCCACCACGACTGGCACATCGGCGTCGTAACGGTTGCGGATGCGCATAGTTTTCTTTTTTTGAAAATCCACGCCGTCAAGATTCTCTATGAACGTCGTTACGAAATGTCGGCGCGTTTGTTCGCCGTCGCTGACGATGTCAATACCGGCGCTCTCTTGATCGCGCAGTGCCAGCCGCACGGCGTCGCGCTTGCCTTCGGTTAAGGCATCGCCCTCAAGTTTCCATGGCGACCATAACTTGGCAGGCTCGGCGAGCCAAGAGGGTTTGGGTAAGCTTCCGGCGATGGTGGTTTGTAGTAGGGGTTGGGTCATGATCGTTGCTCCTGAGGTTGGTATCGGTTAAAGATGGGGTGATGATTTAATCAGAAGTATAAACTAATTCGCTACCCTCCCGAAGGTTTTAGAACCTTCGGGAGGGTGCTGTATACGTTATAATCCGCCTTGAAGGAACGCTAATATGATTCCCACTCGCACCCTTCCACCTACTGTTACTTTTGAGCGCGTAAAAAAACTTGGCGGCGATCTTGTCTCGCGTGAGCAACTCTTACGTCAGATAATTGAACGCTTCGAGCGCAAGTACGAGTTTAGTTTAGAGGAGCTCAACCGTCGTTTGGAGACCCGTCAAATTGCGGAGCATCCCACTTGGGAAGACTCGATTGAGTGGGGCAATGCGGTTGATCAGCTTTCACAAATCCAATTAATGCAAAGCATCCTGTCGTGGCTGATCAACTTACTGAAGCCCTAGGGTTTTTCGTTGCGAATTGTCCTCATGTACGTTCCACTCGCGATATGGCTTCTAAAGTTCGCGTAGAGTTGGAGCGTGATTACGTTCTCGATCTCTATTTTCGCGAAACGACGGGGCAGTACTCGTACACACTTCTTCTGAATGATCGGCGCGTGCTGGGGTGGGATAATGCGAAACATCATCCCGATTTGCAAAATGCGCCGCATCATTTTCATAAGTCTGATGGTGGAATAGAAAGCTCGACTTTGACGGGCAAGCCGGTCGAAGATATAAAGATCGTGGCGGATAAAATCAACGATTTTTTCAAACTGTTCGGTGTCGAATGACACTTCATCCTCACGCGTGCATCGGCTATAATCAGTCACGCAGGAGAAACAGGTTATGCTTTCCTATTCCACTCGACTGATCTCCATTCGCCACGTTCACTTGTGGCGACCACCCACTGATATTTACGAAACTGAAACCCATCTGGTAGTGCAAATGGAAATCGCCGGGATGCGCGACGGCGACGTATCTATCCTTTTGCAAGATCGCCGTCTCACCGTGAGTGGCGCGCGCCATGAGCATGCGCGCGAGCGACATGCGTATCACCAGATGGAGATCAACAGCGGCGAATTTAAGATCGAAATTGAATTGCCGTTGGCGGTATCCCCTGAGGGAATCCACGCTGAATACGAGGACGGGTTTTTGAAAATCGCAATGAGAAAATTTTAAATGTCTGCCACTAAATGGTCTCCGCTTGAAATAAATATGATGAACAATGATGACGCCTGGAATCATCTGGCGCAGGCGCAGCTCATGCCCATCGTGACGCAAGTTGGCGACGTGGCTCCCTCTCAACCTGAAGGTGAGGGGGAAGCACAATCGTCCGTCCCGGATGTGTTGGCGATTTTGCCGTTGCGTGGCGTGGTGGTGTATCCGCTCACGGTGGTGCCGCTCACGGTGGGTCAACCGCGCTCGATGAAATTGGTTGACGATGCTTCGTTGGGTCAACGCATCATCGGACTCGTCACCAGTAAAAATCCCGAACTCGAAAATCCGATGCCCGATGATTTGTATGGCGTTGGCACGGCGGCGCAAGTGCTGAGGCTCAGCCGCGCGCCCGATGGCACGCTGCGTTTGTTGGTGCAGGGCATTGCGCGATTTAAAGTGGACGAGTTCATCGAGACCGAGCCGTATATCAAAGCGCGCGTCAGCCTGATACCGGAAAAAGATGTTGTTGAAGATGATGGTCTGGAAGTGGAAGCGACAACGCGCAGTGTGATCGAACAGTTCCAACGACTCTCGGAACTGGTGCCGTCAATTCCAAATGAACTTTTGTCGTCAGCCCTGAACGTGGACGACCCGCGCCAACTGGCGTACACCATCGCCACCTTCATCCGCATCACCGTGCCGGACGCGCAGCGACTCTTGGAGATTGATAGTGTTCTCGACAAACTTAAAACGCTGCTGGGTTTGTTGAGCAAAGAAGTAGAAGTGTTGGAGTTGGGGCGCAAGATTCAACAAGACGCGCACGGCGAGATCGAAAAAGTTCAGCGCGATTATTTCTTGCGCGAACAGATGAAAGCTATCCAACGTGAATTGGGTGAACGCGATGAAGGCGCGGTGGAAGCCGACGAGTTCCGCAAGAAGATCGAAACGCTGAACTTGCCCGAAGAGGCGAGCAAAGAAGCCACGCGCGAATTGGATCGCCTTGCCAAATTGCCAAGCTCATCCGCCGAGTATGGAGTCATCCGCACCTATCTTGATTGGATCGCGTCATTGCCGTGGAACACGGCGACCACCGACAACTTGGATGTTGCTCACGCTCGCGAAGTGTTGAATGAAGATCATTATGGTTTGAAAGACATCAAGGATCGCATCCTTGAATTTCTTGCCGTGCGTAAACTGCGGCTAGAACGCAAAGAGGAACGCGAGAAGACTCAATCGTCAGATCATATTCGTCGTGAGCGCGAAGGCGTGATCTTGTGTTTTGTCGGTCCGCCCGGTGTTGGCAAAACGTCGCTGGGTCAATCCATCGCGCGCGCGATGGGGCGCAAGTTTGTGCGCCTCTCGCTGGGCGGCGTGCGCGACGAAGCGGAGATTCGCGGTTTCCGCCGCACGTATATTGGTTCGATGCCGGGTCGTGTGATTCAATCGCTGCGCCGCACCGAATCGAAGAATCCGGTTTTCATGTTGGATGAAGTGGATAAGCTGGCGTCCGACTATCGCGGTGATCCCGCCTCTGCCTTGCTAGAGCTGCTCGACCCCGAACAGAATCGTGAGTTCCGCGATCATTATCTGGATGTTCCGTTCGATATGTCGCAGACCTTGTTCATTACAACTGCGAACTGGTTAGAGACGATCCCGGGCCCGCTTCGAGATCGGATGGAAGTGTTGGAGCTGTCGAGCTACACCGAAAATGAAAAGCTCAACATCGCCAAACATTATCTCGTGCCGCGCCAGATTCGTGAGAATGGTTTGCGCGAGAAAGAAGTGAAGTTCGCCGACGACGCTTTGAAGACCATCATTCGCAGCTACACGCGCGAAGCCGGTGTGCGCCATATGGAGCGGGAAATTGGGAGCATCTGCCGCAAGGTGGCAACCCGCATCACCGAAGGAAAATTAAAATTGGTGAAGGTGGACGCCGACGCCGTGAAAGATTATCTGGGCAAAGCGAAGTTCTTTTATACCGAAGAAGTTGAAGAGCGAACATCGCAGCCCGGCGTGGCGACGGCACTTGCCTGGACTCCCGTCGGCGGCGACATTATGTTTGTCGAAGCGACTCAAATGCCGGGCGGGCGCGGATTCCAACTGACGGGGCAGCTAGGTGAGGTGATGCAAGAGTCAGCGCGCGCCGCGTTATCGTACGTGCGCTCTAAAGCCGGTGAGTTCGGCGTGCCGCAAGAATTTTTTAGCAAGAATGATATTCACTTGCATCTGCCCGCCGGTTCTGTTCCCAAAGACGGACCGAGCGCCGGGGTGACGATGGCAACCGCGCTGATCTCGCTTGCCACAGGCAGAGCGGTGCGCCGCGATGTCGGCATGACCGGCGAGATCACGTTGCGCGGGCAGGTGCTTCCCATTGGCGGAGTCAAAGAAAAAGTTCTCGCCGCGCATCGCGCCGGACTCAAGACGATCATTTTGCCGCGCCGCAACGAAAAAGATTTAGAAGATGTGCCGCAAGAGATTCGTGACGAGATGAAATTTATTTTTGCCAACCGCGTAGACGAAGTGGTGAGCGCGGCACTGGTTGCCTCGAATGGCAAAATTAAGCGCGGGGCGAAGAAGAAACACAATTCAAAGAAACGAAAGTAAAATAGACTGGACTTACGTAAAAACACGCCAATGTCATTGCGAGTCTTCGAGAAGCAATCTCGTGTCAATAGAGTCTGAGATTGCTTTCCGCTCCGCGAAGTGCGCTCGCAATGACGGATGGATGGAGACAGGAAATAAATTACAGTGGCTAAAGTATTAATAGTTGACGACGATAAAAACATGGTCTTCTTATTGACCAAACTTTTGCAGATGGATGGTTACCAAGTGGTTAGCGAAGCGCGTCCGGCGGAAGTGTTGAACACTATCCGCCGCGAGAAACCAAACGTGGTGTTGATGGATGTGCATTTGGCAGATGGCAACGGTTTAGAAATTTTGATGCGTATCCGCTCCGACGCCGAGATCGGCAAAACGCCGGTGGTGATCGCGTCGGGCGAAGATGTTGCCTACAAGGGACAGCAGGGTGGCGCCGACGGTTTTATTCTTAAGCCGTATCCACCCGATGCGCTTAACACCGTGTTGAAGAAAGCGATGGGTGGTGCGACACATGGCGCGTAAACCTAAAAAACAAACTGCTCGCTCGTGGCATCGCATGGATTTGCATTTGCACACGCCCGCCTCTAGCGATTACCAAGAACCCAACATGACGTGGTTGGATATTTTGCAAGCCGCCGAAGCGCGCGGTCTTGACATCATCGGCTTTACTGATCACAACACGGTAGACGGTTATCGCCGTATGCGCGGTGAGATCGAACAATTTGAATTACTCGAACGGTTAGACCGTCTGCGCCCCGAAGAAAAAAAACAACTCGCCGAATACCGCCGCCTGCTCGCCAAAATTTTGGTGCTACCCGGTTTTGAATTCACCGCGACGTTTGGTTTTCACATCATCGGACTCTTCTCGCCCGAAACTCCCATCCGCGACATCGAACATATTTTATTGAATCTCAACGTGCCGTCTGATCAGTTAGATCGCGGCTCGTCCACCGTCGGTGCCACCGCCGATGTATTGACCGCATACAAAACCATTGATGAGGCGGGCGGCTTGGTGATCGCCGCGCACGTTAATTCTTCTAACGGCGTCGCCATGCGCGGGCTTAACTTCGGCGGGCAGACAAAAATTGCTTACACCCAAGACCCACACCTGCACGCTCTCGAAGTGACCGACTTCGATCAAAAAGGTCGGCGCACCACCGCCAGTTTTTTCAACGGCAGCAAACCCGAATACCCGCGCCGTATGCACTGCATTCAAGGCTCCGACGCGCACCGTTTGCGCCGCGAGTCGCGCGACACAAAAAATTTGGGCATCGGTGATCGCATCACCGAAGTGTTGATTGACGATCTCTCGTTTGAATCACTGCACGATCTTTTTGGCGACAACGATTTTGGGCGCACCCGTCCCTATCGCGGCGGCACGGCGCAGCCGTTTGATTACGTGCAGTCGGCGCGCGAAGAAGGCGCGAGCAGTGTGCAAGATTTTCACGAGAGCATGACCGAGAAGGGCGGCTTCCTCAACGACGTGCTGTGTGACGTGTGCGCCTTCGCCAACACGAATGGCGGCACTCTTTATATTGGCGCCAGCTCCGACGTAAAACAAAATTTGGTCGGCGTGGAAAACGCCGGATACGCAAGAGTCGCGCGGCAAAACGATCCTCCGCGTTTCGATCCCGCGCGGCGACGATCTGCCTTACGCCATTGACGACAACAAAATTTACGTGCGGCAAGAATCGGAAACGTCGCTCGCCGTGCGCGATGAGATCGTGCAGTTGGTTTTAAGGAGAAGTGCCGTTTCCGCGCCACAACCTATTCCTGTTGTTGCGTTGGAATCGCCCGCATCACCTGAGTCTACGGTGACGCCGCCAACCGCGACAGAAGCCGCCAACCTACTTCCGCCGCGCACCGGCGTCGAGATCGTCTCATCCGAGAATCGTGACGGGGTCATCTACCATGTCGTGCGCGATCTGCGAAACGGCAGCACCGTGAAGAATGTGACTCGATCTTCAGCGCGCAACTTGTGGAAGTACGCCATCGTCGAATCCGAATCAAATAAATTCAACGAATCCGCCGTCACTTGGTCAGGCGACATTGGCTTGATCAAAAAATATCAAAAGATGGGCGACACGCGATTCGATCTGGTTCAGCGCACGCCCGACGGCTTGCGAATTTATTACGGCGTGAGCGAAGACGGCATCCACGACGAGTGGAA
>JACRLA010000022.1 GCA_016215145.1 Chloroflexota bacterium | reverse complement strand
TTCTCGATCACGATCCGATCTACGGGGGTGCGGAGTCTCACCGTGCCGCCGTTTTCCTCAATCACCTGCACCAGCGCGTCGGCAAACGCTTGCGAGCCGCCCAGCGGATAAAAGCCGCCGTCGAAGTAATAGCCGAAGATCGGCGCCATCGCCCCAACGGTTAATTTTGTTGCGTCATCACTCAAATATCCGGTCAACGCCGAGAGCAGTTCTTTTAACTTTGCGTCGCTAAAAAATTGCTCGAGCATCGCGCCGAATTTAACATCCATCCATTTGTAGGCGTGCGGATTCTCTTTGGGATACGCCAACATTTCTTCCACTGTGTCGGGCGCGCGGGGGATGCCGCCAGTTTTTTCCACGCCCGAATACATTTCACGGTAGATGCACTTCATCTCGGCAAAAAACTTTTTAATGTTTTCCGCTTCGGACGGAAACTCTTTGCCCAGTTGGCAGACAAACTCATTCACGTCGTGCGAAATTTTGATATGGGTGCTGCCCAAAAAGTATTCGTGTGACGTGCGCTTCCATTCAATTCGATCTTCGATCTCAAGTTGCTTGAGCAGGTGGCGCACCGTCCCGCGCTCGCCCAGACCGCTAATGTCATGCACGCCGGCATCAAAAACGTAACGCCAACGCTCGTCGCCTTTACGCACACCGCGCTCCCACGACGTGCAGAAGCCGCCCGCCAAAAAATGTTGCTCGAAGACGATCACTTTGCGCCCGCGCTTCGCCAACAACGCGGCGGCGGTCAGCCCGCCAATGCCAGAGCCAATGACGATTACATCGTGTGTGTTTGAGTCGGTTGGGCGATCATCGTTGAAGGCGGGGGCTTGCCATTTGTAAGGTTCGCGCGCCTCAATGATCCGTTGAATGCCGATTCGCAAAAACCAATCCGGAAATTTCGCCGAGAAGAAAATGCCCAAGCCGATGAGGACGTTTGGCAGAATCACGGTCAATAAAAGAGTCGAGCCAGAGAGGGCAAAGACGGCGACCCCGCCGAGCGCGGCGTTGATCACAAAAATCACGCCCCACACGCCGCTGATGATCTGATTGATCAACAAAAAATTTGGATCGCCCCAATAGGCTTTGTCCCAATCGTCGCGCGCGTATTGATAAGTGAACGGCGACTTGGCGAGCATGGAACCAAACGCCATGAGAGCGAGCGTGAGGCTGTTGAGAATGACTCCGTAGTCTTTGAAGAACGGCGAATTAAAAATGAGCGTGATGGTGAAGTGAATGACGAAATAAATCAGCGTGATCACTTCCATCGTTTTGAGATTGCGCTGACTCGCGCGCCAGCCGTTGAGGATGAGTGAGGCGATCACGCCTGCGGTTAACGCCGCTGTCCATAAGCCTGCGCCCGACAGACTCCAAAAAATAATCCAGGGGATGAAGGCGACGAAGATCCAAAACATAGAGGGAAGTTTTTTTGACATGAGAAGGTCCTTTAAAAAAGTAGAGACGTTATATAACGTCTCTACTTTAAAAACATAGAGACGCTATTTTGCGTCTCTAGGCTATCAAACCTTCGGCACAGTTGTGATGTGCCGTTTGGCATATTGCGAGGCATATTGCGGAGTGTGACTACATGGCGGCTTTATTTCTCAAAAGCCTTTTCGTCCAAATCGTATTCGCCGTGAAAAACTTGAATGCCGAGCTGCTGGGCTAACGCCGATGCGCGCTTGTCAATCATGGGCGAGATCACGATCAGGCGAGTCGCCTGACGGTGCTGCAATTTTTCGTAGAAGCGCACCTTGCGCTCAAAGAGGTTGACGTCTGCCTTGCTCAGGGACGATTTTATTTCGCAGGCGATCATCGTCCCATTTTTGATGATGAGATCGATCTCCACTTGATCGGGTCGCCCGAACACTTCGCCTTGCGCGTCGTATTCGTTGATGTTAAGCACCTGCACGCCGAAAGATTTTTCCAGAATGTCTTTCAACGCATTGCGGAAGGATTGTTCGCTAAAGATGCCCCACCGCGCCCAACGCGCCAATCGTCTGCTCGAATTTGCGATCCCACGCCGTGCGGGTTTCCTTGAGCTCTTGCACAATGCTATCCCATTTGCGGTTCTGGTCGTCCCACTTGCGAGAATTCTCCTCGCGGTCATGCCGCAGCTCTTCCAAGACGCGATCAAAGCGGCTTTCGGTTTCTCGTTTATCTGCAAACTGCTCGCGCGAGAGGCGCAAAATAAAATTTCGCACCTCAACATCGCTTTGAACAATGGCCGGCAATTCGCGCAAAATAATTTGTTTGACTTGCTGCTCGGTTAATTCTGTAGTCATATTTTGCTCCTGATGTTCGTTTGCATTATAGCACCCCCAATTCTTTCCCCTTCATCACCGCCTGCGCCCGATCTTTCGCGTCGAGTTTGCTCAAGATGTTGCTGACGTGATTCTTCGCCGTGCCTTCGGCGATGACGAGTTGCTCGGCGATCTCTTTGTTGCTTAACCCTTGCGCGATTAAGTTGAGGACTTCGATCTCCCGATCCGATAGCGGGTCGATCAATGGCGACGCTGTTTGGAGTGCCGCCAACGTACGCGGTTGCTGATTCACTCGGTTCACTAGTTTGCGCGCCATCGTCGGGGTGATGGGGCTTTCGCCGCGATGGGCAGCCCGCACCGCGTCGGCGAGTTGTTCGGAGGGAATGTCTTTGAGCAAGTAGCCGCAGGCGCCGGCGCGCAACGCGGCGAAGAGGTAGTCGTCGTCGGCGAAAGTGGTGAGTATGATGATCTGCGTTTGGGGTTGGGCAGAATGTATGGCGTGAGTGGCGGCGACCCCGTCGGTGTGTGGCATTTGAATATCCATCAAGATCACATCGGGCTGATGTTGCTTTGCTAGCGAGATCGCCTCATCGCCATTGCTTGCCTGTGCCACGATGCGAATATCATCCGTCAGCGTAAGAAGAGTCGCTAACCCCTCACGCAACAATCGCTGATCGTCGGCGATGAGAACTTTGATCAATTGTTCATTCTTCATTGTCTCACGCTCTGCGTCCTGTGGATTGTTCATTGTTAATTAGGTAACGTTACCTCAACGATGAATCCGCCTTCACCATGATTCTCGGCGCGCAAGATTCCGTTAAGCGATTCGGTTCGCTCGCGCAGACCCAATAAGCCAACGTGATCAGGTGTGCCATCGGCGCGACCCACGCCATTGTCGCGCACAGTGAGGCTAATTGAAGTTGTGCGGTAAGTGAGATGAATGGTGACGATGCTGGCGCGAGCGTGTTTGCGAATGTTGGTTAACGTTTCTTGCGCGGCGCGATACAAAACAATTTCCGATTCGGGTGCGAGGGGTTTGCTGTTGCCGTGCTGCTCAAAGGTGATGACGAGTCCGTCTTGCCGCGCGTCGTCAACCAGTTGACGGATCACGTCGGGCAAGGGGCGCTCGTCGAGGGGGGTGGGGCGCAAGGCGGCAACCGAGCGGCGCACTTCGGCTAAGCCATTAATTTGTTGACGACTTCGAGCTGCACGTTGATCACGGTCAGGTAATGACCGAGACTGTCGTGCACGTCGCGGGCGAGACGGTTGCGCTCGCGCAGGGTGGCGAGTTTAGCGACTTGGCTAGAGTATTCGGCGAGTTCATCTTTGGTGCGTTCAAGTTGTTGATACAGCGTTTGCAATTCTTCGCGCGCTTCACGCTCGCGGATGGCGATGCGGGTGAAGATGACGATGAAAACATATCCGGCGGCGTAGCCGATGCCGCCTTGAATCGCCAACGCCCAATCGCTGCTGATTTTGAGGGATAGCACGATGCCGAGTGTAAGGACGACGCCGAACAGGTTGGCGAGACGCGGCGAAAAAATAGTTTGGGCTTGACTGACGGTGATGAAGGTGATGGTGGGCGTGAGCAGAAAATTGTTGGTGATGGGTTCGAGAGCGAGGGCAGTGGCGGCAGCCGCAATGAGCAGCAGCGGCTGCCAGCGAGGATGGTGAATGTAGCCCGTGCCCAATGAGAGGAGGGTGAAGACGATCATCGCCATTAAAAAAATAACCCACCTGCCGTCAAATAACATTTGCGGTTCGCCTAACAACGTGGCAACAGTGGCGGCGCCGATGGTGACGTAGATGGGGATGGGCGAGGTGCTTGGATCGAGTTGAGTAGGTTTGTAGTATTTGATCATCGTTATTTGGGAATGGGCAAGGCGATCCCGAAGATCAACCAGGCAACTATTAATCCCAGCACGGTATTGAACACGGTGACGATCAAGAACACGATCACCGGCGACCAGCCCATGCGTTTGAGCTCGCTCACCGAGAATTCTAAACCGATAGAGACAAAGGCGAATGTCAGCGCCCAATTTTTCATGGCTTCAATCGTCGTCCCTTTCCCGCCATCAATGACGCCGAGTGTGTAAAGGATTGAGGCGGCAAGAAACCCCAAAACAAATTTCGGGAAGCGGTCCCAAATTATTTTGAGACTGGGGCGCTCGTCGGGTTTGCGTTCGACAACGGTGACGAAGTACAACGTCAACAAGAAGGCGATGATGCCGAGCAAAGCGTTTTGGGTTGATTTGACGATGGTGGCGATCTGCTGCGCCCGTTCACCGTAGATTGTTCCCGCGCCCACGACGGCAGCCGTCGTGTCAATGTTGCCGCCGAACCAGGCGCCAGCCACCTCTTGCGGCAAGCCGAGAGCCCCGGCAACGAGCGGCATGATCAGCATCAGCGGCAGCGCCACCACGATGACTAACGTGGTGATGTACGTCACTTGTTCTTTCTTGGCTAACACCGACCCGGCAGCGGCAATCGCCGCCGACACGCCGCAGATGGAAACTGCCGCCGAGAGGACGGCGCGCAGTTTATCGTCTAACTTAAATTTGCCCGCCAGCCACCAGCTAAAAAAGAAGACACTGGTGATCATGATCAGGCTCTGCAAGAGCGACCCTAACGCGGCGGAAGCCAGAGTCTTGAAACTGATGCCGGCTCCCAACAACACCAGACCCGTTTTTAAAAAGAGCTCGGTGCGAACTCCGGGGCGGACGAATTCGTGTAAGCGAGTTAACTTCAACACAAGATTGCCCGCCAGACCGGTCAAGGCTGCCCACAATGGAAATTCTAACGCCGTGCCGGGAATGCCCCCGGGTAGTTTGAGGACGTAGACTTGCTTGGTGATCCACCACGCGGCAATCGCTAACAGCAGCACCACCATTAACCCCGCCAGAAAACTAAACAATGGAGTACGACTCCCCTCGGTTGAATCAGCATGAGGTATTGCATTTGGTTGCATCATATTTTTTCATCACGAATGACTCGACTGAGCGAATATCACGAATGTTTTTTTGCTCTATTCGATAACTTCGTATATTCGTGACATTCGTGATGGAATCATTTTGTTTTGCGTAAGTCCAGATTCGATCAAAACGTAATGGGCAGACCGTTCTTGCCCAAGAGACCAGCCGCCGCCAACGCGATCAGCAAAAAGGCCACGATCACTGCCAGCCAATCTTCATTTAATTTAAAAGCGTTCATGACTTCTCCTTTGGCTTATTTATTTTGCTTGCTCAACTCGGCAATCAGCGTTTCGGTATCTTTCTGTTGAGCCGGGTCTTTTTCGTATTGAAGTGAGAGTTGGAAGTCGGCGATGGCTTTGGGTATGTCGCCGAGGCGGTAATAGATGAGCCCGCGATTGTAGTAGTTGCGCGCTTGTCCGGGTTGCAGGTTGATCACCGCCGTGAAATCGGGCAAGGCAAGATCGTAAAGTTTCTGGTCGGCGTAGATCGCGCCACGCAAGTTATAAACATCTGCCAAGTCTTGCCGTAGTTCAAGCACTTTACTCAGGTCGGCGATTGCCGCCCCGTAATTTTGCAAACGGTAATAGGTGACGCCGCGATTGTAGTAAGCATTTGCCTCATTCGGGGCGAGGGCGATGGCTTTGGTGTAATCGCTCAGCGTGTTGTCGGTATCGCCTTTTTTGGCGTAGGCGTTGCCGCGATTCAAATACGTCAAGGCATAATCGGGTTTAAGTTCTGCCGCCTGGGTGTAGTCGGCAATCGCTCTATCGAAATCGTTAATGTTGAAGTAGGCGAAGCCGCGATTGTTGTAAAAGCCGGGTGTGCCGGGAGAGAGGGTGATGGCTTTGGAGTAATCTATGATCGCCTGAGAAAAATTGGCGCGTTCACTCTGAACAACGCCGCGATTGTAATAGGCTTCGGCGTTGTTCGAGTCTACTTGGATGGCGGCTGTGAAATCGGCGATGGCTTTGTCGTGTTCTTTCTTGCCGAAGTAAGCGTAGCCGCGGTTGTTGTAAAAGCCGGGTGTGTTGGGTGAGATGGCAATAGCCTGCGTGTAGTCGGCGATGGCTTTGTCGTAGTCGTTGCGCCCGCTGTAAATGAGTCCGCGGCTGTAAAAGGCTTCGGCGTTGTTGGCTTCGAGTTGAATGGCGGTTGTAAAATCGGCGAGGGCTTGATCGTAGTTGCGTTGAGAGGCGAGTGCTTGCCCACGAGAGGTGTAAATAGCCGAGGTGTTGAGTCCCAGTTCAATCGCTTTGGAAAAGTCGGCGGCGGCTTTTTGTAAATCGTCGAGCTGCTCGTACATCAAGCCGCGATTGTAGTAGAGGCGCGCATTCGTCGGCGCGAGTTCAATGGCTTTGCTGTAATCGTTGGCGGCTTTGTTGTAGTCGCCCAGTTTAACGTAGGCGTTGCCGCGATTGAGATAGATCTGCACGCTGTCGCTGGGTTTAAGTTCAATGGCTTTGGTAAAGTTGGGGATCGCTTTGTCGTATTGATTCAGCGTGTAGAGAACATAGCCGCGATTGAAGTAAGCCGTGGGATCGTTGGGGGCGAGATCAATGGCTTTAGAAAAATCGGCTAAGGCTTTCTCATAGTCATTGCGATTGACAAATGCTCCGCCGCGATCATTGAAGAGCGCGGCGTTGTCGGGTTTGAGTTCAATGGCTTTGCTGTAATCGGCAATGGCTTTAAGGTAATCGCGTTGGACGTTGTAGATGTTCGCCCGGTCTAAATACGAATCGGCGTCGGTGGCGTTGAGCGATATGGCTTTATTTAAATCTTCAAGGGCGTGGACGTAATCACCCTTGACGCCGTACGCCCGTCCACGCAAGCGATAGACTTCGACGAACTTGGGCAAGAGAATAAGAATTTGACTGTACTCGGCGATTGCCTGATCGTAGTTGCCTTGCTTGGCGAAGGTGTTGCCGCGGTTAATTAAATTAACTATTTCCTTTGACGTTTCTGGGGGGATGCGGACAACGGGTGTGCCGCCGGGCGCCTCGGTGGGGCGTGATTTGCTTTGATCGAAAAGCGATAAAACCGGACCGATGGCGATGACTAACGCCACCAGAACTGAAACGATCACGAAGGGAGTTAGTTTAAATTTCGCCATGATGAGTTTCTATGAGAGGCGGTCTGAGATTTTACTTTTGCGCGCTCAACCTGTGCGTGACACGCTGCCACATTGCCGTTGGCTTTTCGGGTTTACTCTCGCGCTCGCGCGGGTCGCTGAGGCGCCAAGCTAAATCTTCGAGCAAGGTCACAAGGGGTGAGTCGGCGTCACCGTTGATCAATGGCGTGCCGTTGTTGATCGCATTGCACCATATCCCTTCCACGTAGGGAATCACCGTCTGCACATTCGTCTTTAAAGTTTTTTCTATCTGCGCCCGCGCGACTCCGTTTTTGGGGAAGACCCAATTGACGATGAGATACGGATCG
>JACRLA010000021.1 GCA_016215145.1 Chloroflexota bacterium | reverse complement strand
TTGGCGGTGGCGGCGGGCGCGGAGAGCGCTCACAAATGCACGCACTGGTTGCACGGCGGTAAGGGCGCGGTGGCATTGGAGAAGGCGGTTGTGGAAGCGGCGGACAAACCTAAGAGATTTAAATTCCTCTACCCGCTCGACATCACCATCAAGCAGAAGATCGAAACGATTGCCAAAGAAATTTATGGCGCAGGGGCAGTGGAGTATTCGCCTGAAGCAGAAAAGAAAATTGAGCTTTACACCAAACTCGGGTTCGACAGAATTCCGATCTGCATGGCGAAGACTCATCTCTCGTTCACCGACAAACCGGACATCAAAGGCGCGCCGAGTGGTTTCACTCTGCCCATCCGCGACATTCGCGCCAGCGTTGGGGCGGGCTTCCTCTATCCGCTCGTTGGCTCAATGCGCACCATGCCCGGCTTGCCTACTCGCCCGGTGTTCATGGATGTAGATTTGGATTTGAAGACGGGGAAGGTTAAGGGGTTGTTCTAAGGAAATAGGTTGTTGGGTGGTTAAGTGGTTAGAAGGTGACACGGTGATCGAAAGGTTGCCGTGTCATTTTTTTAAACCTTTGCACGCTGATGACGCTGAGATTCGCTGAGGAACGCTGATTCTTTGGTATCTTCTCAAAATGTAGGGGCGCACCCTTGCGGTCGCCCCGTTGGGCAAGCGCAAGGCTTGCCCCTACCCCAGATTATTGAGAAGATACATTCTTTGTAACTACTCGTGAGGTGCGGTAGGTTACGTCTCTAATCCGCGTTTTAGCATTGTTCTGAAAGTGAACTTTCTTCCGCCAATAAGCGGGGAAATGCTTGGGATGAGAAAAAGTTGACTGCGGATTAGAGCGACTCTCTCTCCGCTTTCTTGGGGTGAGTAATTGCGATTCTTTTTTATCTCAGCGATCATCAGCGTTATCAGCGCTTTCAGCGTTCTGCCTTTAAACCTTTGAACGCTGATGACGCTGAGATTCGCTGAGGAACGCTGATTCTGTTTTTATTTCAGCGACCTTCAGCGTTATCAGCGACCTTCAGCGTTCTGCCTTTAAACCTTTTAACGCTGATTCTGTTTTTATTTCAGCGACCTTCAGCGTTCTGCTTTTAACAAATTGAATCTATAATGCACGCACCAACTACCCAACCATCAAACCACCCAACAACCCACTATGAACAAATCCTTCCATCTCCTCACCCTCTTCAACGTCCGCATCACCTTCACGCCGCTTTGTGTTGTGTGCTATCTCATCCTAATCCCGCCGATCACTTGGCTCGGCATCACACTCCGCAATTTAACTCTCATCGAAGGACTCATCGCCAGCGTCTTCATCATCGCCCTCATGTTCGTCACCGAAACCATTCATCAACTCGGTCACGCCTGGGCGGCGAAGAGCGTGGGCTATCCGATGATCGGCATTCGTCACTTTTCGTGGTTCTCTACCAGCATGTATTGGAAAGAAATGCGGAAGGAATAAACGTCATTCCGAGGAGCGTTCTTTGCGACGAGGAATCTCTTTGATCAGCCGTCAGAGATTCCTCGCGGAACATCACCGCTCGGAATGACACTTCTATCTTTCGCGTGATCGCGCCGCAAATTTTTTTATCCGCCCATCCAACTTCGCACTTTCCACTCCCACTTCGCACTTTCCACTTCGCACTTCTCCTCCATGCACTCCCTCAACACCCCCCTCGCCGCTTCCAAATCTCTCGACTTCAACTTCTCAAAAATCTCCACCGCCTGCTTGGCGTAAGGCAACCCTTCAGCCTTGCGCCGTTGACGTGTTATGGTTTTTATAACATCAACTTTGGTGCGTCACTGAATAGTATTTTCAGATTAGATTATCGGCGTTGACTGGCCGCAGCTTTTCTTGCAGCCTCATTTAGCTCTCGGAACTCACGCGAGAAGCGAACTAGATACTGATGAACGGCATTAAGGTTGTTACTGTATTTCTCAAGATCATTAACCCAATCCCCAAACGTTGCTTCGAACTGAGCCTGTGCTGAACCATCCCATGATGTTTTTAGGTCGCCATTGACCCTCCGCAAACGCGTGATAAGTTCGGCGACTGTAGTTTCTCGCTCACGCTTTATTTGTGCAGCTAAACTTTCTACTTTATAGTGCTGATACTCTTTCAAAACCATTTGTGCGATCTCTAAATCATCTCGTATTCCTAGATCACGGAAAATGTCAACGGCTCTGTCAGCATAAGTAATTCCTTCGACTTGCCTATCTAACTTTAAAAGGGCTTTTGCTATATATAAATTCAGATCCCCAATTATTAGTCTTAGGTTAATTTTTTCAGCTAACTCCAATATTTCTGTTGCAAGAGATTCTGCCGTTTCCCATTTCTCAAGATCAAGCGCAACTTCCACTAAATTCCTCTTTGAAACAACAACGCCTTTGAGGTAATTTTGTTTGTCCGAAATTCTCCAAGCCTCATTGTAATAGTATTCAGCTGTAGCGTAATCTTTCAAATTATGTCTCGCTGTACCTAGATCATTTAGTATGTCCGCCACGTCTTTATTCTCAGGTGATAAAGTTCGCCAAAGATCAAGGGCGTCTTTATAAGACTCAGTAGCCAATTCATAATCACCATCTGCCATATTTCCTAAACCGATTGTCTTTATTCCAAACAAACGACCACGCATGGGTTTGATAATTTCGGGGTATCTCCGCTTGAAAAAAGAGGAGAAAAGAGGCGGCGTAAAATAGTGTTCTCCTAAGTTGTCAACTGTAAGTAAATCTTGGTCAAGTAAATCCTCTAAAATAGTTTTAATTTCAGAGCTGGCTATATTAGCAATTTTCGCTACCCATTTTTTCTCTATCGGCTGCTCAAACAGTGAAATGGTTGCATCCCTTGCGCCCCAACTGCCCTGCGATCCATTTGATGATGAGTGGGTTGCCGCCTGATGTGTCGTAAAGTTTGTCGCGTTCCTCTTGCGTAGCACGAGCAAGATGTTTATTATTTTTGCTCTTGGCAAGCTCGGCAATGAAATTCATCGCCGCTTCGCGTGAAAGTCTCTCAAGCCGAACAATGCGTGCATCCACATCGGTGCGGCGTCTACTCGTCACAATAGCCTTACACGATGATGGCAAGCGCCCCAAGAACTGAAAGACTCGTTTGCGTTCTGTCTCGGTGAACGTCTCTAAGTTGTCAATGATGATCAGCGCGTAACGATCTGAAAGAAGGCGGCGCACAGTGTTGGCGCGTTCGTTCTCCGGAATTTTGGCGATGTCGTCTTCGCCCAACTCGCGCGCCAGTTCGCTCAACAACGCGATGTAGTTGGGCAGCATGAAGTCTTCTAACTTTTCTTCGCCTTGCGGTGTGAGGTCGCGCACTTTAGCGGAGAGAAAAATTTTTGTCTTGAAATTACCCTCAGGCGCGAGATGCCCAGCGCGAATAGCTAACGCCGTTTTGCCAATGCCTCCCGGTCCGTCAATCAACGCGCCCCAGCTACGATTCTCCGGCGCGAGCGCATCTTTGATCGTTTCCAATTCTTCCTCACGTCCGAAGAAGTAAGGTTGGTTGGGCAGTTCGGCTTTACGTTGAGGCGTGGGCGCAGTGTAATAATTATGTTGCTCGCCAATGCTGTCGTGTCCAACTACATCACGATTGACCTCTACTTTGCTTTTATCAAAATTTGCACCACCAGATTGATTTGTTGTCATTGTGCACCCCTCTTTTCATCCGTCATTGCGAGTATCCCATCGCGGGCAGATCTCCGAGTTCTTACCCACTCCGCTTCGCTACGGGGCGCTTTGCGAGAACTCGGAGATCTTGGCGCGACCCGCAAGCGCGTCATTGCGAGCGTTCCTTCGACTTCGCTCAGGACAAGTCTTCACGAAGCAATCTCAAACTCTGCCAACACGAGATTGCTTCGCGCGAAAAACACGCACTCGCAATGACGGTTAATCGTAAAAGTGATTCTACTCCCTCCTCTACGCAATACGAAATACGCATCACGCTTCACCCCTTCACCTCTTCACCCCTTCATCCCCTTCACCCCCTTCATCTTCTCAAACTCCCCCGGTGTATTCGCATTCATAAACGTAACGAGATCGGGATCGAAGCGACGAATCTCCTCTTCGTCAATCCAACGCAGCTTCACGTCTTTAAAGAAAGCGATCATTTTTAAATTATCTTCGTCAATGCACTTGCGGATCGGGGCGAGACAGGCTTTGCTGTAAATGGCGCGTAGGGGTTCTGCCATGCCGCTCTTTTTCTTCTCGCCATCGGGCGCGGCAATTTTGGGGATGACGGCATCCCCTTGCGGCGCGAGCGAGATCATGTAGCGCAATAGATCACGATTCACGAAAGGCATGTCACACGCCAAGATCAACGTGTAAGGGTGAGAGGCGGCGTCAATGGCGGTGTAGAGTCCGCCCAACGCGCCTTTATCCGGAATCACATCGGCGAACAATGGCAGTCCCAAAAATTTATAGTGATCAGGCGTGTTGGTGATCACGATCACTTCATCGCCAATGTCTTTCACCTGCGCGATGATGTGTTCGATCATCGTCTTGCCTTCGATGGGCAACAACGCTTTGTCGGTTCCCATGCGCGATGATTTGCCGCCGGAGAGAATTGCAATCGTTATCACTTCCCTATCCCCAACTTCATCACCACCGTGCGCGCCGCGATCCACAATTCGTTTTGATCGCTGAATGCCATATCGTACGGCGTGCCGCGCGAGAGCGTGAACTTGTCAATATATTTTCCATCGGACTCAAACACTTGAATACCTTTGCTGTCGCTGGCGAACACGCGCCCTTTGCTATCCACCGCCACGCAATTCAAAAACAAAAACTGTCCATTCTGCGAACCGCGCGAGCCGATGGTCGTCGCGCGCGTGCCATCCGGCGCATACTTCACGATCATGTCGCTCAACGCGCTCCACACATAAATGTTGCCTTGCTTGTCCGTCGCCACACGCATGGTTAAGTCGGCTGAACCTTTCACCGAACTGAGCGCCTTGTTGATCGTCAACCGCAACACATCACCGGCGTCGAAGATCAACACATCATCATTTAAATTTGCGCCGTACCACGACGCCACAAAACCGCCATCGGGCAGTGTCGCCACATCACGAAAGCCGCGCGCATAATTCACTTTGCTCAACGCCTTGCCCGTCGAGTCGTAACGCATCAGTTCGCTGTTTTGCGCCACGTAAATAATTCCATTGCGATCCACTGCCATGCCCGTCACAGGCAAACTCGCGTCAGGCACATTCCACGTAGTCGTGATCGTCCCCAACGTGTTGAGCGACATGATTCGTCCATCTTGATATTCGCTCACCACCGCCCGCCCCGTCCCATCCACGCCGATGAAGCGCACGTCTTTAAAATTGCCGCTCACGGAAATAGTGGATGAGACGAATCCCGGTGTCGCCGTCATCGCGGCGGAGACCGTGCGCGTCGGGGCAGCCGTGATCGGCGTGCGCGACGGACCCGGGGTGAGGCTCGGTACACGGGTGCGCGTCGGAGTCCGCGTCACCGTTGGTTGCGGAGTCAACACATCTGCCAGCTGGGGTTCGATCTCTTCCTGCCAAAAACTATTCGCCTGTTGTTGAAGTTCCGGCGAGATCATGTAAAACGTCAACGCGCACATCATACTCAGTGGCAAAATCAAAAGAAGAAAGATACGCAGCAGACAACTGTTTGCCGACCAATTAGGTTCTTCTTGAAAAGGGGAGGAGGAATTGAGAGGGTTCATAGTGTGAGATGAGAGGCGCACGGCAAGCCCGCCACAGGTGTTGCCGCCTTTACCGCGCGCACTATCGCTTGCGCGAAAACTTCTGCGGCGTAGGCGCCGACGATGTTCACGTCGGCTTTCTTCTCGCCTGTCGCCAGCGCAAAAATTGTATCGCCATCTAACATCGTGTGCGCCGGACGGATCGCCCGCGCCAAACCGTCGTGCGCCATCTGCGCCACTTTGTTCGTTTGCTCTTTGCTAAAGTCGGCATTCGTCGCCACCACGCCGATCACCGTGTTGGCGCGAGTGGCAAAACCCAAAATCGTTCTGCCCACCAAACCTTTCATCACGTCCATCGTGTTCGCAAAATAATCGGCAGCACCGAGTCGTAAGGGACCTTTTTGAATCGTCCGCGCCCCGGCGATGATCTGATTCGTTTGTGGATCGATCACGTCACCGAAAGCGTTGACCGCCACAATCGCGGCGACGATCACGCCCGCGCCGATCTCCATGCTCGATGTGCCGATCCCGGATTTCATCGCTTGGGTAATCCCAAAAATTTTTCCGACGGTTGCGCCGCAACCCGCGCCCACGTTTCCTTCTACGGTGACGCCGTCACTCGCGTGGAGGCAGGATTCGTAACCCATCGCCGCATCGGGGCGCACGTCGGCGCGACCAATGCCGAGATCAAAAAGAATCGCCGCCGGAACAATAGGAACTTTTGCCACGCGCACATCAAAGCCCACGCCGCGCTCTTCAAGATATTTCACCGCGCCACTCGCCGCATCGAGCCCAAACGCCGAACCACCCGCCAACATAATGGCGTGAACTTTTTCTACCAAGTGCATCGGGTGAAGCGCGTCGGTCTCGCGCGTGCCGGGCGCGCCGCCGCGTTGATCGATTCCGCCCACCGCGCCGCCTTCACAGAGGATGACGGTGCAACCTGTTAATGCTTCGTCGTTCTGCGCGTGACCGACTCGAATCCCTTTGATGTCTGTGATTGAGTTGTTCATTGGACTTAATTTGAAATACGGTGACAGTCACCTGTTATTAAT
>JACRLA010000173.1 GCA_016215145.1 Chloroflexota bacterium | reverse complement strand
TAATCCGCGGCAACAGCCCTCGCTTCCATCTCATTCCCATAATTCCACAACACTCGCCACTTGCGCGCCACCCATGTCACCGCGATCAAACAACCGACGCCGCCGCTGACTACCGAGAACACCGGACCGAACGCTTGTGCCACCAAACCCGCTTCTAAATTTCCCAGTTGAGGTCCACCTTGAAAGAAAACCATATTCACCGCGACCATGCGTCCGCGTAATTCGTCTGGCGTGGCAAGCTGACGAATAGTATTGCGAATGACCACACTCACGCCATCCATCGCGCCCATGAGGGCGAGGGCGAGAAAGGCACTGAGGAAACTTGTGGAGAGACCGAACCAAATTGTGGCGACCCCAAACATAAACACCGAAATGAATAACGTGGGACCTTGGCGTGGAATGCGGGTGAAGACAAACGCTAAGAGAATTGCGGCGGTGGCGGCGCCCACGCCCTCGGCGGCGTAAAGCCAGCCATATCCTTCCGCGCCCACATTCAACACATCACGCGCATAGATCGGCAGCAGTGTGTTGGCTGAAGAAAAAAACATCGCCACAAAATCCAACATCATCGAAGAAAGAATCAACGGCGTGCGAAGCACGAAGCGGAAACCTTCGGCGGCGGCGGCGAGCGTGATCTCCGGACGCTCGCCTTTGCGCGTGAATGGATTCTCGCTCATGGCTAATACGGCGATGAGGATCGTCGCAAACGAAATTGCGTTGATCCAATACGCCCATTGCAAACCGAACTGCCCGATGACGATGCCGCCGATGGCGGGTCCCAAAATGGACGCGGTTTGAAACATGATCGAGTTGACGCTAAAAGCGTTGGGTAAATCTTCGCGCGGGACGAGCGACGGGATGAGTGCTTGCCGCGCCGGAAGATCGAAGGCGCCAAAGATAGCGGAGCACATAGCGAGGGCGTAAATTGGAATCACTGAAGGCACTTTGAAATACGCAATGAGTCCAAGAGTGGTGGCGACAAGTGCCATGCCGCTTTGAGTGATGAGAATTAATTTGCGGCGATTGAAATGATCGGCAACCAGACCGGTGATGGGCGCCAGCGCAAGAGTCGGCACCACGCGCATGATGCCGACCAAGCCCAACATGATCGGGTCGGGCGAGACTTCGCGCACATGCCACAGAATGGCGGCGGCTTGCATCATCGAACCGCCCACTGAAACGAACAAGCCGAGCCACAACAAACGAAAGTCGCGGTGGCGGAGGGCGGGAGGCAAAGAATTACGAAAAATTATGAATTAAGAATTATGAAGGATGAAAAAGAAAATTTCATAATTCATCCTTCATAACTCATCCTTTCTAAGTTCCCCAATCCCTGAGATATAAAAAGTCGTAGCCGATGGTGCGGTTGCTGAGTTTGGCGATGAGTGGCGGCATACGTTTAAATTGATTCTGTTTGATGCGCTTGATCACCGTATCCACAAAGGGGATGCCGAATCCTGCCGCGATAGCTTCGTCGCGCGTGTAACGTTGATCCACTAAAAGATACAACAAGCGATCTACTTCTTCATAACTGAATCCCAATTCACCTTCATCGGTTTGCCCGACCCAAAGATCTGCTGAAGGGGCTTTGTCAATGATCGGTGAAGGGATGTTGAGCGCGCGGGCGAGTTGCCGCACTTGAGTCTTATATAAATCGCCGAGCGGGTTGAGGGCAGAGGCGGCGTCACCGAAGATCGTGCTGTAGCCCAAAAGAATCTCCGTCTTGTTCCCCGTTCCAATCACCAATCCGTTGAACGCGACCGATTGATCAAATAGGACGATCATCCGCGCCCGCGCCATGGCATTGCCCTTGCGTTTTGAATCCGCGTCAGGAAATTGCGCGAAGAGTGGATCAACCATCGCAGTGATCTCCACAACTTTACTTTCCACTTTAAGTTGATCAATTAACAACTGCGCGTCATTCATGCTTGCCGCCGCCGACGTTTTATACGGCATCCGAATCGCCAACACATTTTCCGCGCCCAAGGCTTCAACCGCCAGCGCGCACGACAACGCCGAATCGATCCCGCCCGATAACCCAACAACCGCGTTCTTCAGTCCTACGCGCGTGACTTCGTCGTGGATGAACGAAACAAGAATCTTGCGAGCAAGTTCTGTATTAATAGTGAGGCGAAATTGAAGATTGTTCATTGTTCATTTTTAAAATTCTGCTCATCTCTTTCATCACCAGACTCGTCCGCTCATCACGCAATATCGGCAGCCGCGCGCGGGTGCGATGAAGTTGATTAAGATCAATCGTTGCCAGCGTGAGCGATTCTTCAAACTGCGGCGATTGAGCAATGAGGTTGCCATTGGGATCGAACACAGTGGAGCCGCCCCAAAAGTTGAGACCGTCTTCAAACCCGACCTTGTTGGTGTGAACCACAAAATTCGTGAAGAGACTCGAATAGGCTTGATTGATGTGTTCGACCCAACGCGACGAATCCATTTTGTCGTGTTCATCGAGTCCACGACTCGGGCTGGCGGAGTGCATGAGCAAAATATCCGCGCCGTCAATCCAAAGCAAATAGGGTGGGCTGGCGTGCCAAAAATCTTCGCAGATCAACATACCGACTCTTCCCCACTGTGTGTCAAAGGCGCGGATGTGATCACCCCAAGCAAAGAAGCGTCCTTCGTCGAACATTCCGTAGGTAGGCAAATATACTTTATGGTGAACGTGAATCGTTTCCCCTTTTGATAAATACGCCGCCGCAATGTAGAAGCGATGCCGATCATCTTCATCCACGAAACCGACCATGAGATCGGTTTTGTGACTCGCTTCAAGTAGTGGCTTGAAGATCGGATCGTCGGCTGTGGCTTTGTGGGCGACGGTTGAAGTTAAATCTTGCAGCACATAACCCGTGAGCGAGAGCTCGGGGAAGCACACCAGTTGCGCGCCTTGTGATGTTGCCTGTTCAATGTAAGCGAGATGCTTTTCGAGATTCGCTTGCACATCGCCGAGTTTGGTTTTGATTTGAGCGAGGGCTATAGTGAGATTGGACATAAAGATTTAAACACAGAGTGCGCGGAGAAAATTTAGTTGATGTTATCTTGCGAGTCTCTCGAGTCGTTTAATAAATATCAGTTCAGGATCTCCTTCATCAAGATCATCAACAAAACCACTCAACTTGAACCCCTCACTTGCTAAAAGGCGCTGCATCCTCTGGTTGGATAGATTGGTGGTGCACCAGAACTTTTCCGTTTTGCAAAGGGAATATAGGTAATGAAGCAGTTTGCGACCAATCCCTTGTCCTCGAAAACCGGGGTGGATCATTAACATGTCAACATTGCCGAGATGGAAGAATTCGTAGTTGAGGACACCATACCCAACAATTTGCTCTGCATGCTCTGCAAGGTAACATTCGCCAGACTCCACCCATCTGCGGATAGAGTCCGCCCGAGATGCATCACGGAATGCAACTGTATCAAGGTGAACGAGATTATCTATGTCACTGCTTTGTGCCATTCTAATCTTAATCTCAGTCACCTGTTATCTCCTCCACAATAATTTGTTTTCAGAATTTCTCCGCGTCCTTTGCGTCTTCGCGGTTAAGTTCTTTAGCCCCTAATAACCACATAGCCCCAATCGCCACACTACCAATAATAATCATCATGATGTTGATAATCGTATCCAGCCGCCACGCGCCGAGCTTTTGCATATCGTCCCCGCGCACGGTGCTGACCATGAAGGAGATGACGGCGATGAGTGTCATGGCGAGCGCGAATCGAAAACCGTTCGGGAAATTTTTATTGCGTTGCGAAATTAAATATCCAATAGCGATCAACGTCAGCGCGAAGCCAATGTATTGCGCCGGCCAGCGCGGCAGAGTCACGCCATAGAGATCGGGCAGGTTCATGGCGAAGGGCAGCGTACCCGGCGGAACGGCGAGTCCGGCGGCGCAGGCGTTGGCGGCGCAACCGATCCAATGAAAGGCAAATAGAATCAGACTCGGCAGTGCCAATTCTTCCAGAATCATCACGAAAGATTCTTGTCTCAAAAAACAATACAACGCCAACGCCACCACTCCGCCCAACGCGGCGCCGAACCATTCGTAGCCGCCTTCCCAAAAGCGAAACATTTCGAGCAAGTGATTTTGAAAATACGCCCAGTTGCTAAAAGCAAAAGCAAAACGCCCGCCGATGATCGCGCCCGCGACGACACTAATTCCGGCATCGAGCCAGCGCGCCGACTCGCGCCCATAATTTTTTGCGCGCCACCACAACCAAGCCAGCGTGGCGAGTATGCCGATGTCGAGAAGAAAGGTGTAAGTAGAAATGGAGAAGGGACCGAGATAGATTTTGTCAAACATTGCGGCTATGATACCAAAGCAATGAACAATGAACAATGAACAATGAAGGAATGAACAATGAACAATGAACAATCAAACAAATCTCAATGACCAAAACCCCAATTACCAATTACAAATTACCGAAGATATAATTGAAGCATGTCATCTCTCACCGCCCCCTCATCCGAATCGTTTGAAACCGTTTTTGCCCGTTGGCTCGGCGGAATTTTTTCGATGCTCGTCATCGCCGCCTCGTGTGTGGGCATGTTCGTCGGCGCGTTTCAAATCGTGTATGCCAACTCGATCTATCCAGGCGTGAGCGTGCGCGGCATTGCATTAGGCGGGTTGAGTCGTGAGGCGGCGGTGGACAAACTCTCGCGCGAATTTACCTACGCCACCAAAACAAATTTTGTTCTGCGCGACGGCGACAAAACTTGGAACGCCACTCCGGCGCAGCTTGGCGCGACCTTCGACGTGCAGACGACGGCGGATGCCGCCTTCGCTTACGGACGCAGTGGCAAACTTGATCTCGATCTGATCGATCAGTTTTGGGCGTGGTATGAGGGAAGTGATCTTGCGCCGATCATCACCTTCGATTCGAATCGCGGCGCGGCATTTTTAAAAACGGTTGCCCGCGAGATTGATCGCGCCGCCGTAGAAGCCTCACTCACTGTGAGCGGCACCGATGTGAAAGTGACGCAAGGAATCTTCGGGCGCACCGTCAACCCCGAAAAAACTCTCACTAAAATTGTCCCCTCTTTGCGCTCACTCACCACCGCCGAAGTGACTCTGGTCATTGACGAATATCGTCCCGCCGTGATGGACGCCACGCAACAAGCAACGCTCGCCAAACAAATTTTGAGCCAGCCGTTGAGTCTGGTTATCGAGAAACCGAATAAAGGCGATCCTGGTCCTTGGGTCTTTGATCAACGTCAACTGGCGGCGATGCTGACGATCAATCGTGTCGAAGATTCAACGGGCGCGCGTTATGTGGTCGGGCTCGATTCGAAACAACTGCTGCCATTTCTTGAAACCCTCGCGCCAAAACTGGAGACGAAAACCAAAGATGCGCGCTACATCTTTAACGACGAGAAGAAAGAACTTGAACCACTTGTGGGTCAGGAAGCGATAGACGGGCGCGAGTTGGATTCGGCGGCGACCATTAAATTGATCAATGACAAGTTGCTCACAGGGTCACATTCAGTGCCGCTCGTTTTTAAGATCACCAAGCCCAAATTGCACAACAACGTCAAAGCGGCAGAACTCGGCATCACCGGACTCGTCTCGTCGCAGGTCACCTCGTTCAAAGGTTCGAGCGCCGAACGCCTCAACAACATCCGCACCGGCGCCGGGCAATTTCACGGCGTGATGATCCCACCCGGCGGCACGTTCTCCTTCAACGAATTTTTGGGCGACATCAGTTTGGATAAAGGATTCTCGGAAGCGTTGATCATCTATGCCGGAAAAACGATCAAAGGTGTGGGCGGCGGAATCTGCCAAGTAAGCACGACCGCCTTTCGCGCCGCCTTCTTCGGCGGCTACCCCATCGTCGAGCGACATTCACATGCCTATCGCGTTCTCTACTACGAGCGTCAGACTCCCTCGTGGACAGGACCCGGACTCGACGCCGCCATCTTTACGCCTGACGCAGATTTTAAATTTAAGAATGATCGTGAGGCGTGGCTGCTGATCGAGACCTACATTCTTCCGTCGGCTGGCACGGTGCAGTTTAAATTTTATTCGGCGGATGACGGACGCAAAGTTAAGGTCTCGCCCGCCGAAATTCGCAACGAGATTCCCGCGCCGAAAGATTTGTACGAGTTAGACCCTAAACTCAAGAAAGATGAGATCAGGCAAGTGGACTACTCTGCTGATGGCGCGGATACAGTTGTAAAGCGCAAAGTAGAGAAGGACGGCAAGACTCTGTTTGAAGATTCGATCAAAACACACTACTTGCCATGGCAAGCGGTCTATAAATATGGTCCTAGCGGATGGCGAATGGCGTATCGCAGATGGCAAATGGCAAATGAAAAACTCCTCTGAATCTCAGAGGAGTTTTTTCTATTCGCTATCCGCTATTGGCCATCCGCCGCTCGCCATTCGCTAGAATTGAAACTTGTTCTGATATTTCACCACGCGCTTGGAATAATTCGCCACGTATTGCTGCAAGCGCGTCTCCATCTCATCCCACTCGGTGCTGTTCAATACGTTATCGGCAATCGCCCGCGACTCGGCGACAAAGACCACCAGCCGAAGCGGGTAATTGCCAAACGCCGTGTGCCACGCCATCTCCATTCCCAACCCCATGCTTTGGATGCGCGGCACCATCTCGCCCAGCATGAATTGATAATAGCTCTCCTGCGTTTCGGGGATGATGTCGTACGCCAGAAGAATTTTTACCGAAGTGTTAACTATGTCTTGCATAGAGTATTTTTATCACAGATGCGGCTAACGGACAACAATTTATTTTGTCACTTCCTCTAACACGGGTTCAACATTTTCTTCAACGATCTCTTCCTCTTCAACGGGCGGGGCGTAAGGGTGTTTGAGAGTGCGGCTGATCAATGCTGTGGTTTCGTTGCGTGTTTCCCATCTCTGAAAACTCATACTGACTTTCACTTGCGTCGCGGGATGGCAGTATTCAACTGATGCCCGTCTTTCGCTAAATCTGTAACTCTCTTGCAGTTCCCAGCCTAATGTTCGCATCTCCACTTCGTAAAACTTTAGCACGTCATCCAACGATTCAGGCATAGACCACCAACCTGCCGTGATTTCTACAGTCATATCGGGCAAGAAAACAATGCGCCAATAATTATGGAAAGGTCCATCGCCCAACACATTTACAGTTGCGCTCGCTAAGAGAGGCACGTCACTAGGCCACTCATCTCGATCAATTTCGATTCGTAACCCGTTATGAAAACGGTAAATAGGTCTTTGTCCAAAATTTTTTACCATGCCGTGACTCCTAACTTAAGCAACAATTCCACGAACAACTTTGCTCGGGCTGGATCAACGCCATAACCATCCATGCCCTCAACCGTAATTTTCAAGTTGCGGAGCGCTTTCATAAATTCGCCGATTTGTGTCGGAGTGACCCCTTGCTTTGTTAAAATCTCTTCCAGTGTCATCCCCGGATTCTTTTCGATGATCTGTTTCAAGAAATTGTTGATCTCTTTAACCCAATCATTGACATCTCGTGCCGAATAATATTTGTTTTTGATTTTCTGCTTATACTTTTCATCATCCGGCGGCTCGAACCCTGGAAACCCACCAATACTTACTCCGCCTTCCATCTTAGAAAGATGAATCGCCGTTTGCTTCAACAACCCTTCTGTGCCGGGAGCGAGTGAAGCGGCGCGCGCCACTTGGGGCGCGGGTATGGTGATTGTTAGCGCGTAACTTAATGCTATCAC
>JACRLA010000172.1 GCA_016215145.1 Chloroflexota bacterium | reverse complement strand
TCACACCGAGATTTAATTGTCGCTAAAAGCATTTCGGGAACATCCGTCGTCAAGATCAACAGCGCGTTACCCGGCGGTTCTTCGAGCGTTTTCAAAAAAGCGTTAGATGATTCTTCGTTGGCGGTTTCAAAGTTTGTGATCAACACCACCTTGCGACTCGCCTCAACCGGTTTAAGGTTCAACGCGCGGATCAATTCACGGATTCGATCCACGACGATCTTCTCGGTCTTAACCACCTTGCCGCTGATCAACGGCGCCACGGTGATCACGTCGGGATGATTCCCGCCATCAATTAATTTGCACGAGCGACACTCGCCACACGGCGCGTTTGCATTTTGGCACAACACCGCTTTGATAAAGGCAATCGCCAACGTGCGTTTGCCCACGCCCGCCGCACCCGCGATGAGATACGCATGACGCAAGCGATCTGTTTTGATATCGCGCATCAGCGAGTTAACTTGGTGTTCGTGACCGATGAGGTTCCAGTTAGACATTCTTTAAAACCTGAACGGGTGAACGGGATGAAGGGGATGAAAATATAATCATCCCCTTCATACGCTCATCCCTTCGCCTTTAATCTTTCAAGCCGATGCTTCACTTCATTCCACACTTCATCCCGCCGCCAATCTTTTCGCCAGTGAGTCAAACACATCATCGCGCGGCTCGCCCATTCCTTCGCTTCTTTTATTTCCTTCGTTTCCCATTCATAAAATTTTGAAAGTTCAATGCACGGTTCGGGATCAGATGAATCGAGATCAGCCCACGACTCCCAAAGGGATACCGCCTCGGCGCGGCGATTTTCTTTTTTGAGAAATGCCCCATACCGTTGATACAACACCAACGCCGATGCGTCGGTCAGCCGTCTTTGCCGCGCAGCTTTATACGCCACTTCCGCTTCGTCAACGCGCGCATTGTCGTCGTGCCACAAAGCGAGTCGCAAACATTCGTCGCCAGATCGTTTCGGCGTGAGCGGGTCGGCAAAAATATCTACGATGTGTGAAGCCAACGCGGTCATCGAAAGAATATCTTGCGCGTTGTGATAGATCACGCGCTTCATTTCGTTGGCATCGCCCGTTCGCAAATACTCTACGTACATCTGCGGGATCAACATACCCGGCACATCATCGTCGCCGCGTTCACTGCCCAGCACCGTTTTCTCCAATGTGCCGAGCGAGCAATTTCCACAAGCGGCGGGCAAACGGTAGTAGATCAAGATTGGGCATGGCGCGGAAATTGAATCGGCGGCGCGACATTACGAATCGGGATTCCACAATCGGCACATCAAACGAGCGCCCGTTGTAAGTGACCACGCCGATTCGATCTTTCAACATGGATTCAAGAGCGAACAACATCGCCGCTTCTTCCGATGGATCGCGCAAAAAATATTGACGCAGGACGTAACGATCTTCTTCAATGACGCCGACTCCGATTAAGAAGGCGAGTGTGCCAGCCCCACCGGCAAGCCCGGTAGTTTCAATATCAAAGAAGGCAAACTTGGAGAGATCGTCAATTTCTTTTTGACTCAAGCGGATGGTGGTGGCGAGATCACAGTGAAGCCAATCGCCTAAAGATCGAATGCCGTGTTTGTGATCGAGATCATATTCGTTTTCGATTAAAAAATAGGAGCCGTGTTTGGTTTGCTCTTCGCGCCCGTTGACCACTGATTCAATCGGCGCGGGAACGGAATCACGCCCCCGCGCTTTGGGAGCGGCTGGCGGCATCCCCTTTGCACCACGCTGCACGCCAAGACGGCGCAACCGTTGGCGGAGGTCGTTGTTGATCGCAGGCATGAGTCAATTATACGCAATACGGAATACGCAATACGAAATGCGTATTCCGTATTGCGTGATGCGTAATATCGTATCACGCATCACTCATCACGAACTCTATTTATGCAGTGTAAGTAAAAGTCTATCTATCGCCGCCAGAATTTCATCGGCGGTGGGGAAGCGCTCTTGCGGTTCGCGCGAGAGGAGGCGCATGAGGAATTCTTCGACATCGGGAGACAGGTCGGGCAGAAAGACACGCGGCGCGAGCGGCGCGCCTTGCAGTTGTTGAGCGATGCTCAGTTCTTCCATCTCGGCGTGGAAAGGGTGCGAGCCGACGAGCGCTTCGTAAAGCAAAACGCCGAGCGAGAATTGATCGCACAACGGCGTTGCCGATTCGCCGCGCAGTTGTTCGGGCGCGCGATAGGCAGAGGGAAGTTCACTACCGGGAGGGAAAAGAGGAGAGCGCGAAATGCGGGCGTGTCCGTTGTTGAAGACAAAACATTCGGGGCGCAAGTCGCCGTGCATGACGTCGTGGCGATGGGCGTGATCCATTGCATCTACCATCTCGCGCAGCCAACGCAAACCCAGTTGAGGCGAAACACGCCCGCCGTTTTCGGCGAGCCATTGCGACCACGTTTGCCCGTTGGGTCGCTCGCCGACGTAAGCGATCATGCCGCCGGTTTTCTCGATCACTTCACGTCCGGGAATCAGGCGCGGGTGGGTGAGCTGGCACCACTCAATCGCCGAATGAGCAAATTGAATCCGCTGTTGAGGGCTGATCTCATTGCCAAGAACTTGAATGACAAGCGGCACGCTGCTCGTGTTATGAATGGAGAGCGTATCGCCGTTACGCAACGCAGAATAGATCGCGCCAAACTCATCGGCGGCGATGGTTTTGTCGAGACGATAATTGCCCAACATGCGTTCGTGCAAATTGAGATGCGCCGGACCGACGAGCGCGGCAATGGCGTGAGATCGTTTGCGGAAAATGGGTCCCACTTCACGCGCGTCGGAGTGTTCCAAGTTGCGGCGGGTCACGGCTTCGGGCGCCACAAACGCCACCTGCGCTCCACGCACACCGCGCACACCGGCGATCAATCCGCGCACGCCTAGCCCATCAATCATAGCGATGAGTGTGAGATCAATGATGGCGCGATGGTTAGGCGCTTCTCGCAAAAATTGGTAGAGCGTGATCTGGGCATCAATGGCTGTGTCTGCCGTCAACCTTCCAGCGAAGGCTATCAACCACACGTCGGCTTCTCGATCTTCGAGAGTCTCCAAGTTAATTGCTGGACCCAAGAAGAGTTCGGTACCTTCGGTGCCGACAATTACTTCGAGCGGCACGGGACCCGGCATGATGTCGGCGTAGCGGCGAGCCGATTCGCCGACGCTGTGAATCTGTTCGTCGGTGTCCACCGGATCGTAGTGCGTGGTGATCAATTTCTTGACCCGCGCCTTCTGGGCGATCTCCACGCCGATCATCGCCGAAGAGTGACCCCAATCTGCTTTGGACAGTAACACATCGCGCAATGAGAACTGACAATCAAACACCAATGCCTCGGCATCGGAAAAGAATTCGATGAAGCGACCTAAGCCTTCGTCGTCGAGCGATTTATATTCGCCGTCAGAGGCAAAAACAAAAACGCTCTCGCCGTCGTCGAAGCGGTAAGCGTACGCGGTGCCGGGATGATAGAGTGCCATGCTGGTCACGCTCACGCGCCCGATCTGCACACGCTCACCTTCGCGCAATTGCATAAATTCAAAATCGGCGGGCATCTGCGAACCGGTGATGGGGAAGTAGACCGGCGCCAGTTGTTGATGTTCGAGATATTTGCGGGGATCGTTATTGACGGCGTAGAAGATCAGTTTATTGCCGGGAACATATGCCGGACTAAAAAAGGGGAAGCCTTGCAAATGATCCCAATGCGCGTGAGTGAAGAAGATGTGAGCCGTGCCTTGCCCTCTGCCAAATTCGTGCGACATGAGCGAGAGACCCAGCGGGCGCAAGCCCGAACCACAGTCAATGATGATTGTGTCGTCGCCACTGGTGATCTCGACGCAGGTGGTGTTGCCGCCGACCACGCTATTAACCGCTGGAGGCAGGCCGGCGATGAACGCCCGCACCTCCGCCGGATCCGCCAGATCAACATTCTGCGCGGCGGTTAACGCTTTAGAGAGCTTTTCTTGAAGTTGCTCGGTAGTGAGAGGAGCAGGGATCGACCCTCGAACTCCCCAGAATTTCACACGCATCGTTTAGGGAAAAAGTAAACCTTAATAAAGCAAAGATAGCATTAGCATAGCATGGAGAGGCAAATGTCACAAACGTTTAGACAAGGTATTACGCCAAGCAGCTGACAGGGCACTCTCAAATTTTACTCTGCAACGCGGTAATGCGTGGAGGCAATTTCATTCCAACTTCGGCACAGTGTCGCACAAAAATGGAACACCGCCGAAATTTTTTATAAGTCGCTTATCGTTCTGCTTCAGCCTGCCCTAAACCAACGACTTCGTTGACAAAACTATTAACGGGTAGTATTCTTTCCGCGTTATTTAGAAACTGGTAGATTAGATTACGCAATGTCAGTCCGCAACGCCCTCTTAGGTCTTTTGGCTCAACGCCCGCGTCATGGTTACGAGCTTCATGCCGCCTTCGAGGCAGTCGTCGGCGGCGAAGAAAATTGGGACGTCAAGCCGTCGCAAATCTATACCACCCTCGCCCGTTTGCAAGAAAGTGGATTGGTCGAAGAGGAAAGTGTCGGGCAAGGTGGAGGACCCGAAAAACGAATCTACGCCATCACCCGCGCCGGGCGGCACGCGCTGGTGGAATGGTTTTCGTCGGGAGTAGCGCGCGAACATCAGCGTGATGAGTTCTTCATCAAACTGATTTTGAGTCTGGCCACCGGCGAAGCCAACCCACGCAAGGTGATACAGACTCAACGCGCAAAGCTTTACCAAGATTTACATGACATGACCGCGCAGCGAAACCACTTCGATCCCAAAACCGAACTGGCGCAAATTTTTTTATTCGACAAAGCCATCATGCATCTGGAAGCAGATTTGCGTTGGCTGGATATGATCGAGTCGCGCATTGACGAAGTGAAACGACAACCCCTACCCGAACCCGAAGTGAAACCGCGCGGCAGACCGAAGAAGGAAGTCAGAAGCTAGAGGTTGGAGATTAGAGGTTGGAAGTCGGAAGTTGGAGACTTTAATGGCACTGATTCAAACACAGGACTTGCTCAAAGTTTATGGAAGCGGCGAAGCGACCCTCACCGCGCTGAACCGAGTCAACATCCAAATCAACGCCGGCAATTTTGTGGCGGTGATGGGTCCGAGTGGCTGCGGAAAGTCCACATTGCTTAACCTGATCGGCGGGTTGGATCGTCCGAGCGGCGGCAGTGTGTTAATGGACGGTGTAGATATTGCCAAACTCGATGACGCCAAGATGACCGAAATGCGCCGCCGCAAGATCGGATTCGTCTTTCAGTTTTTTAATTTGATCCCGGTATTGAATGCAATCGAGAACGCCGCGCTGCCTCTCACCCTCAATGGCACGAACTCGAATCACGCCAAAGAAAAAGCGAAAGAATGGTTGAGCAAAGTAGGACTCGATAAACGGTTAACAAGTTACCCCGATCAACTTTCCGCCGGACAGCAGCAGCGAGTCGCCATCGCGCGCGCCCTCGTCGCCGACCCGACGTTGGTCTTAGCCGACGAGCCGACGGGCAATCTCGATTCGCGTTCGGCGGATGACGTGGCGAGTCTCTTACGCAAAGTCGCCGACGAATGGAATCGCACTGTGTTAATGGTGACGCACGATCCGCGCATCGCCGCCTACGCCGACCGCATCATCTTTCTTAAAGATGGCGCGGTGGAGGATGATACGTGGCTGGCTCACGGCTCCATCAAAGCGCGGATATTAAAAGAAAAAGTGGACGCTCAATAAAACTAAATTTTTGATAGGGAAGGAAGATAAACAATGATCAACAAAAAAAACGTGTTCGTAATTGTAATTTTATTCAGCCTGGTTGCCGCCGCTTGCGGCGGTGCCGCCGCCACGCCCACCCCCACCAAAGCGCCCGTCGTCGCCGATAGCGGCGTGGTGATCGCCGAAGGACGATTGCAGCCCAAACAATACGCGGCGATCTCTTTCGCCGTCGGCGGGCAGATCGCCGAAGTGCTGGTGAGCGAGGGCGCGCAAGTGAAGAAGGACGAGGTGATTCTTCGTCTGAAGAATCGTGAAGCCCTGCAAGCCGAAGTCTCACGCGCCGATCAAGAACGGATCAACGCCGACCAAGCAGTGAAGGATTTGAAAGACACCGCTAACGTGGCGACGGCGCAAGCCTTGCTCGATCTTTCCAAAGCCAAAGACGCGCTCGACAAAGCCGAGAAAGATTTACGCAACTTCAAAAACCCCGACCTTGATTATTACCAGCGCCAAGTTGCCAAAGCGCAAGATAATTTGAGCAAGGCGCAGGAGACTCAACAGATCAACGACATCGCCGGTCTCTCGTCGGCGCTTAAGGCGGCGCGCGATGCGTTGAAAGATTTAAAAGAAAAAGTAACACAGACCACGCTCAACGAAATTGAAGCCTGCCAAAACAAAACGTGTGACGAAAAATACGTCTCGTGGATCGGCGGGCGCGGCATAAAACTGACCGACGCCAAAGACGCTTACAACGACGCCGTCAACAAAGTGAGGGTCGCCGAGATTCAATTGGAGCAAGCACAACGCAATGTCAGCGTGCAGCAGCGTGACTTGCAAAAAGTGCTGGACGATACGAATCAGAATCTCAAAGACGCCAAGAATCCCGACGCCTTGAAGATCGCTATCTACGAAGCGGAATTGGCAAAAGCGAAAGCGAAAGTCGCCGAAGCGCAACGCAATTACGACAAAGTGAAGAGCGGGGTTGACCCCGACAAACTCGCCACCGCCGAAGCACGAGTCAAAACTGCAAACGCTTCACTTGAGGCGGCAAAGACCGCGCTGGCCAACGCCGAACTTAAAGCCCCGTTCAACGGCACGGTGTCAGAGATCAAGTTGAAAGTCGGCGAACAAGTCTCACCCGGACAAGCCGCCGTCGTCATCGCCGATTTTGCTAATTGGGTGGTGAAGACCAACAACTTAACCGAGATCGAAGTGGTGAAGGTGAAAGAGAAACAGAAGGCGACGATTAAACTCGACGCCATGCCCGACAAAAAACTAAATGGCACGGTTGATTCTATTGCCACGTTCTTTGAAGAGAAACGCTGCGACATCACCTACACCGTCACTATCGCCGTCGCCGACCTCGACCCCAAGATGATGTGGGGCATGACGGCGCAGGTGACGTTTGAAAAGTAATGTAACCATCTAAGCGTCATTGCGAGAAGCGACCTGCGCGGAGCGCGGTGATTTTCCGCGCGCAGTCGAAGGATGCGACGAAGCAATCTTGATCGCGCTTTGAGATTGCTTCGCAAAGTGCGCTCGCAATGACGGATCGGCTGAGTAGTTGCAAAGTAACGGGAAAGAGAAAATTCTATGTCCCTCATTCAAGCAGAAAATCTAACGAAAATCTACGGCGATGGCGAAGCCGCCATCACTGCGCTCGATCATGTCAACCTCACGGTCAACGGCGGTGAATTCGTCGCCGTGATGGGCCCAAGTGGTTGCGGAAAATCCACGCTCTTGCATTTGCTCGGCGGGTTGGATCGCCCCACCGATGGCACGGCAAGCATTGACGGTCAACCGCTTGCCAAAATGTCCGATGATGCGGTGACGCAATTGCGCCGACGCAAGATCGGGTTCGTGTTTCAGTTCTTCAATCTCATTCCGATTCTTTCTTCGGTAGAGAATGCGGCGCTGCCGCTTTTGCTCGACGGCGCCACTCCGGCGGCGGCAAAACAAAAAGCTGCCGAGTGGTTAACCAAAGTTGGGTTAGGTGAACGCTTGGCGAGTCGCCCCGAT
>JACRLA010000171.1 GCA_016215145.1 Chloroflexota bacterium | reverse complement strand
AAACAGCCAATGTTGTTAACGCTTCTCCGTCATCATCTGAAAATTCGATCTCATATTCGCCATCTGCATAACAATCAACCACTGTCCCCGTCTCGCCCTTTGCCAAATGAGAATCGGGCAAATCAGTTTTCAGCATTACGACATCAAATAGATTGACGGTTGTCATGTCTCACTCCTTACAAATAGCGTCGTCAGTTGTGCTTGATTTGAATCAGGCGCAACAATCCACCCTGTTCTCACAACGCATTCCTTCTCATTCACGCCCCTAATCAAAATGTCCACGGTGTAGCGCTGTCCGTGTTTGTCTTTCTCGCCAACAGCAGATTCCACCCCTAAAATTTTTTCTTCGATCTGCTTTTTTAGATGAGAAAAATTCTCTGCCGTAAAGCCCAAACTCTCACGAAAGCGACGAGCTTTATGTCGTCCTTTAGGATGATCTTCATTCAAAGCATATTCAGTGAACTTGCGATAATCTATCTGAATGTATTGAACGATCTCGCTAAGTTTCACTCTTTAATCCATCCGATGACGCTGTTTTTCATAAGCCGTTCAGATTATATCCACTAACAACAGGGCTAACAAGGGAAGAAAAATTCCGTGCTACAATTTTATCCAACGTTGAAGGATGAGGAGACGGCAACACCGTGCAGAGCAAGCGTCAGCAGATCGTCGAGATATTAAAGCGAAAAGGCAGTGCCACGGTTGACGAGCTGAGTGAGTCGTTAGACATCAGTTCAGTGACAGTGCGGCACCATCTCGACGTGCTTCAATCCGAAGGACTCGTGGGCGAACCGGTGATCACCCATCGCGCGACGGCGGGCCGCCCCCAACACAAATATACGCTGACCGATACCGCCAACGAAGTCTTTCCAAAAAACTATAACGGACTCGCCAGTCACTTGCTGGATGAAATAAAATCTCGTCACGAGGCGCGTGAGATCAAGACAATGTTCGAGACTATGGGACGCCGTCTCGCTGCCGAGTCGCCATCCCCTTCGGGCGAGACAGCCAAACAACGTATGAATCGCATCGTGGATTTTCTAAATCAAAAAGGTTACGTTGCTTATTGGAAAAACTCTGATGCAGGTGTGACGCTTCACACCTGCAACTGCCCTTACAACGGTTTAGTCGAAAAGCACCCCGAACTGTGCGCGATGGATGTTAGTTTGATCGCTTCATTGACAGGCACGATCCCGGACTGTTCTTGCCGCCTCATTGACGAGAAAGAGTCGTGTGCCTATCTCATTAAGAATTTTTAAGGCGTGCGTCTTACTTATTGACTGCGTTGCTGAGTCTTGCTACAATCATAGCAACGAATCAGATTTCGGAAGTTTTTAAAACTTCCGAAATCTACTAAAAGGAGAAATAAAATGAGTGTTGAACTTGAAACGACTACCATCACCGTAACAGAATCTGCGGCAAACAAAGTGCGCGATATTCTCGCCCAGCGCAACATGGCTACTAGCGGCTTGCGCGTTTTCGTCTCTGGCGGCGGATGTTCCGGGATGCAGTATGGCATGGCGGTTGAAGCCCAGCCGCGCGAATTCGATGCCGTGATCGAAGCCGGCGACGGCGTGAAAGTATTTATTGATCCAACCTCAATGATGTATCTTGCTGGCGCCAACATTGATTACGTGGATAACATCATGGGCGGCGGCTTCCGCATTGACAACCCCAACGCTGTTTCCACCTGCGGCTGCGGACACTCGTTCAAGACCACCAGCTCCGGTGGCGAAGCAGCTTCCAGCGGCGGCGGTTGCGGCCACTGCGGCTGATAATGCCTCGACATTATTACACCGTTGACGAAGCCAACGCGCTGTTGCCGTCTCTGCGGCGGATACTTTCTGAACTCATGGAAGCGCGTCAACGCATCGTCAGCGCGGAGCCGGAGTTGTGGGACCTGCTGGAAAAATCGGTCCGCAACGGCGGCGGAAAAAAAGCGGGGATGTTTTTAAAAGATTTTGAGATCGTTCAACAAAATGTCAGAGCGATTGACGCACTGGGGATCGAGATCAAAGACATCAACAGCGGTTTGGTAGATTTTTGGTCGAAGCGCGACGGGCGCGAAGTGTATTTATGTTGGCGCTATGGTGAAGCGTGCGTTGAGTATTGGCACGACATAGATGCCGGTTTTGGCGGACGACAACCTTTGTGATCAATCACAGGGCGGGCGCAATGCCCGCCCTTCTTTATTGTAGAGACGTTCCGATGGAACGTCTCATGCGGCGAGACGACCCACCGGAACGCCTCATGCAATGAGACGACCCACCGGAACGCCTCATGCAATGAGACGACCCACCGGAACGCCTCTCATGCAATGAGACGACCCACCGGAACGCCTCTCATGCAATGAGACGGAACGCCTCTCATGCAATGAGACGACCCATCGGAACGCCTCTCATGCAATGAGACGACCCATCGGAACGCCTCTCATGCAATGAGACGACCCATCGGAACGCCTCTCATGCAATGAGACGACCCACCGGAACGCCTCATGCAATGAGACGACCCACCGGGTCGTCTCTACGGATATTTCAGGGAAACCCAATGTTTATCAAAAAGATTTTTGGAATCAACGACGAGCACAAGCCGAAAGAAAAAATCGTCTGGCTCGATTTAGGCGACTTGGGCGATCTGGTTAACCCCGCCGGTCCTCACGAACAATGGCAAGATCATGGCTTGGGGTTGCTCCGCACCATCTTGCATCAAAACGGCGTGATGACCGATTTACTCTCGACGCGCGCGATCACCTCGTGGGATCAATTGAAGCCTCAATTGAAGGGCTACGAGATGATGATTATGAACGTGCGAAGCTACACCTACCCCTCTGCCTATCGCGCCGCAAAAATTTTCAAAGAAGTGAATCCAAACGGGATGATCGTAACGGGCGGCATGCACGCCACCGTTGCCCTCGACGAAATGGAAGCCGTGCCGGAGTTCGACAAAATTTGTCAGGGACCCGGCGAGAATGTGATCGTTGATCTTGTGACCAACCCCGCCAAACATCCGCGCGTGATTCTTGGTGTGGGGGCAAAATCAATGGCGGAATGGCCCATGATTGATCGCACGTTGTGGCCCCAGCCGAACAGCAAGAAACTCGCCAAGAAATTTAGTTGGCCGCTTGAACCGGAATGCGGCTGGGGACCGGGACCCGTTGTCACCTTATTAACGAGCCGCGTCTGCCCTTGGCAATGTGTCTTTTGCAACGAAAATTCCTACATCCCCAACATGGGTCGCCGCCCGGTGGAGATGGTGATTGACGAACTTAATTTTTTGGATCGCAAGTATGGCATTGGCTCGTTGGTGATCCACGATTCGATGTTCTTTCAGAATCCGAGTTGGCTGGAAGAATGGGTGGAGAAGTATCCGCGTAAAGCGAACAAGGTGTGGCCCTATTGGGCGGCGGCGCGCGCCGACACCGTGCGCCAGTGGCCCGAGCTGTTCGAGTCGGTTATCCGCCAGACAAATTGGAATACGGTTTCGATTGGATTCGAATCGGGCAGTGATCGCGTCTTGAAGATTCTCAACAAAGAATGCACCGAAGAGGACAACTACTTCGCAATTGATCTGTTGACTCGCATCGGCGACGACATGGAGAAGCAAGGCAAGAAGCCGCCGCTGTTCTGGAGCAACATCATGCTCGGCATTCCGGGCGAAACGCGCGACGACGCTTTCAAGACGATGCGCATGGTGAAATATACCAAACGCATCCTGCCGTCCATTTCGTTTTACGCGCCCTACCCCGGCTCGGCATTGGGTCATCAATTAATCGCCGAAGGCAAAAGCAACATGAGCAAAGAAAATTATCACCGCTTCCCCGATGATGAAAAAGTGAAGGGCATTGACTATCACTTCTATCGTGAACTCCTCGCGGGCAAATACGATGCCGATGTCAATCGCGGGTTAACCCAGTTGGCGCAAAACAGAAAGAACTTTAGGGACGCATTAATTAAAGCGTAATGACGAATGTAAAATGACGAATGACAAAACGAGTTCATTCGCCATTTGCCATTTGCCATTTGCCATTTGCCATTTTATGAGCAGCTTCAGCAACCCCCACTACATGTATCTCTTCGACTTAAAGAACGGCAAGAAGAAACTCGCTTACGGTCAATCGCCCGAAGACGCCTTGAAAATTTTGGAGATGCGATTGAGCAAAGAAGAGATGGAGCAAATTATTCAAGACAAATTCTTGAAGATCCATCAACGGCAGTTACAAGAGTATGTGTCGTTGCTTGGGTAATGTGCACTCACCCTCCCGAAGGTTTTAGAACCTTCGGGAGGGTTCTAGTTCTACGCAAGAATAAAACTGGCGCAGAAGCCAGTTTTGTTCTTTAATAGAACGGTATGTTCTTCGCCGATCAACTTTCGCTGTTCGATCCCCCAACAGAATCACCTGCCCTGTCGCCGTCCTCGTCACTGCAAACGGCGGTGGCAACGTGGATCGATCATCTCCGCAAAAAAGACACGTCGAAGCACACCCTTCAAGCCTTCACGCTCGACGTTAAACTTCTAGTGGAATACGTTGAACCAAATTTGACGCTCAACCAAATCACCACAACTCGCATCAATCAATTTTTAAACTGGATGAGGACTGAGCGCGGCGTGCCGTGTTCCGATAAAACATACGGGCGGCGGGTTACTTCTATCAAAGCCTTCTTCCGTTGGGTGACGCCGGTTGCCGGGTTGCGGCTCGACCCTGCCGAAGCGGTGCTGCAGCTTTCGGTGCGAAGCCCGTTGCCCGAAATGCTGACGGATGATGACGTGGAGAAATGTTTGAACGCCGGAGAAATTATCAGGCGCGGCGAAAAGCCCGACATGCGCCCGTTGTTGATCTTTAAGTTGCTGCTCGAAACGGCGATGAAAAAAGTGGAAGTAGCAAATCTTAAACTGGAACACGTCCATGCTTCAGATGAGATCATAGAAGTGCGTTATCCAAAGAAAAAAGATTGGCCTAAAGAACGCAAATTGAAAATCTCGCGCGAGTGGCTGGGGTTGTTTAACGAGTATCGCGCCGAGTACGCGCCAAAAGAGGCGGTGTTCAAATGGTCAACGCGCAACTTGGAATTTTTGCTGGGCGACACCGGACGCGCGGCGGGTCTCGAGAAAAACGTATCGTTCGACATGATGCGCTGGACGAGTGCTGTGCGCGATTACAAAGCGAAGGTTGACCCGGACGCCATTCGGCGCAAGATGGGACTCTCTACTATTCAATGGCGCGAGACGTTTGACCGAATTAAAAAGTTGACGGAGAAATATTAATTAAATAAAACGTCCCGAGGGTAACAAACCTTCGGGACGTTTTTTTATTTCTCCGGTGGTTTCTCCGGGTCTGCCGGTCTGCCGCCGCCGATGATGATACTCGGTCTCTTCTTGGGGTCCGCCGGACGCCCTACGGTTTGCGAATCGGGATCGTCTTCATCCAAATCGCCGCCCGCGTCGCCATCCTTGTCAGGGTTAGCCGGTCTGCCGCCGGTGCTTTTATCTTTTTTCGGGTCAGATGGTCGCCCGCTTCCCATCCTCAACGGCACGTTGGTTTTTTGGTTAAGTGAAGTTGTCATAGTTCTATACCTTTCTTGAAAAATAGTTGTTGTCTATCGAACTGGTCTGATTCATTGTAAGGCTAAAAAGAGATTCAATGCAAGATGGTCTTACCAGACACCGAGTGTCTTAGAGACACTCGGTGTCTGGAGTCAATGCCCAGAATTAAAAACCGAGAGCAATGCCTGAATGCGATCCATACGCGGCTTGAGAACACTGGCGTTAGACGGCGTGGTAAAAAATTCCGTCTGGTTGGGTCCGATCACAATTTGAGTGATCGAGCCTTTGCCGATCTGTGTTCCGGCGCAGCCGAGCAACGCAACTTCGTCGGGCGTGAGATCGGTGCGAATGGATTGATAAAGTAATTGGGCAAGTGACGGCAACACCGGAATCGTTTGCGGACGCAGCAGCTTATCGCGGATCGCCAGCATCAAACTTTGTTGACGCTGCATCCGACTGAAATCGCTGTTGCCATGCCGCGTGCGAGCATACATCAACGCCACGCGCCCATCCATATGCACGATGCCTTGCGGGATCTCCAAGACCAGTGTGCCGTCGCGATCATCGGGGTAACGTTCATCGCGGATCGTTTGCGGCACTTCCACATCCACGCCGCCGATGGCGTCAATGGCATTTTCAAACGTGGTGAAATTCAAAACGACTGTGCGATCCACGCGCAAGTTAAATGTTTGCGAAACGGCGAAGGCTTGAAAGGCGGGGCCGCCGCCGGGATAATCGTAACGACGACCCAATGCGTACGCCACGTTGATTCGATCTTCGTAAGGCACGGCACTGCCATAACCGGGGATCGTCACGTAGAGATCGCGCGGGATAGAAAGTATTTGCGCCGTCTTGTCGGCG
>JACRLA010000192.1 GCA_016215145.1 Chloroflexota bacterium | reverse complement strand
TTGATCTGGCGCGAGACAAAAAATGATCGCTGGCTGTATGCGTTTGGATTCGTCGCCGGACTCAGCCTCACCCATCACCCGCTCCTTGCCTTTGGGTTTCCAGCGTATGTCGTCTTTATCTTAATCAACCGTCCTCGCGCGCGTAGCCTGATCATCACCCCAATTTTTTTTGCGTGCGGGCTTGCCCCTTGGCTCTACTTCCCGATTCGATCTTTCATGCAGCCGCCCGCGCTTTTTGGCTCAAGCGATCTCAACACAGTCAACGGATTTTTAAATCTCGTTTTAGCGCGCGGCATCACCGGCGTGAATCTTTTTCACTTCGGACTCGATGAACAATGGCATCGCCTCATCGTCTTCTGGAGTCTGATTCAACTGCAATACGCGCTCCCGCTCATTCTGCTGGCGATCATCGGCGCGATATGGCTAGTGAAAAAAGATTGGAAAATTTTTGCGCTCATCTCTATTCATCTCGTCTCCAATCTCCTCTTCACCATGAACTCCGTTCAAGATGTGATGGCGTATTTACTCGTGCCGATCATGACCATTGCGGTTTTCATCGGCGCGGGTGGGTTGGGGTTAAGCGAATGGCTACCGCGTTTGATTCAAAAGTGGTGGAGCCGCCGACCCCCTTCGGGAGATCGTGATTCGCAGAGGCGTTCCGAAGAATCGTTGCGCTCAACAATTCGTTACGCCGAATGGAGCATCGCCCTCTTTTTGCTGTTCCCCATCGTCAACGCTTTCTACTGGTCGCCCCTCATCTCACTTCGCAATTTGCGCGATGCAGATCGTTACGTCGAGTCGGTCTTTGATCAATTTGCGGGCAAAAACAAAAACGCCATTCTGCTCTCGGATTGGGAACATGCCACGCCGATGTGGTATCACCAATACGTCAACAATCGCGCGCCCGATCCGCGTGATGTGAAAATGGTCTACGTCAACAAGCCGATGATTGAGGCGATCCAAGAACACATCAACGCTGGATCGCTTTACCTCCTTGAATACAATCTGGGCGTGGTGGATGCGGGATTCCGTTTACGCGCCGAAGGAAATTTTTATAAGGTGATGCCGCCAGCCGCTGCCCAAGACGTTCAACCGCAAAAGACCGCGAGTTTGGCGCGGTGGAGATTGTGGGCTACGATATTTTGAAAACGTCGGCGCGCGGTGGCGAATCGATTCCAATTATTCTTTACATTCGCGCCAATAAAATTACAGAGGAAGTGATTCACCCCTTTGCCCGAATCGGATCGTGGGAGACCCGATTCACAACCGACAGCCGCTTGCTCACGCCACAATGGAAAGTGAATGAGATCATCGCCGAGCGTTGGGAAGTGCGCGTTCCGTTTGATGCTCCCGCAGGTGACTATACGATGAAGGTTGGCATGTCGAACCTGACGACGGACGAAGAGTTTAAAGAGTTAGTCGAACTCGGAACAATACGAATCGAGAAAACGGGTTTCTCGGAGAAACCCGCTTTCTTGGTGGCAAACTTCGACAACAGGGTGGGGATCGAATCGGCGACCGCGTGGGTTGGCGGCAGCCCCGTGTTCAACGCTCCGTGGCAACAGCCGATCAAAGCCCGCGCAGGTGATTCAATCGAAATCCGAATCAAGTGGCGCGCGATCCATCCACCCGAAAATAGTTACACCGTGTTTGTGCATCTCAACGATTCAAACGGCGCGCTGATCGCTTCTAAAGATTACACGCCGCTCGGTGGATCATTTCCGACGATGTTGTGGTTTCCAAAATGGATCGAGGGACAGCGCGTGATCGATCCGTATCGAATCACAATTCCGCGTGAGACGGATGGCGAGTATTACATTGAAGTTGGGTTGTATGGTTTGCGTTCTGTGGTGCGGGCGAGCGCGTTGGATGCGGAGGGAAAGTTGGCGGGGGATCGATTTGTGTTGGGCGGGGTGACGGTTCAACCGTAGAATCAGAAACCCGCTTTTTTTGGATAAAGCGGGTTTCTCTTTTAAACCTTGATGTCGGGTGTGTTCTCATCCACTTGAAGCCCAATAAATGCGGACGATGATTTGGTGGTGGCGGTGAAGGGCGCCGGTTTGAGCGGCAGAATGATGTGAATTTGCGTGCCGGGAAGTTTTTCTGTGTCGTAGCCGGGACTCTCTGCCCAAATTTTTCCGCCGTGCCCCTCGACGATGCCTTTGGCAATTGCCAACCCTAAGCCGGGTCCCGCGCCCATAAATTTTGTGGTGCCGGTGGAATGAACCGACGTGCTACCCACGCGGAAAAACTTTTCAAAGATGAGGTCGAGATATTTGGGGTTGACGCCCACGCCTGAATCGGAGACGACGATCTCAATGGCTTCGCCGCGTTGCGGGTCGCGGGCAATGTATTTGAAACTGACGTCAATGTGTCCGCCGTCGGGTGTGTATTTGATGGCGTTGCCGATGATGTGCTTTAAAGTTTGCGAGAGTCGTTTGGGGTCGCCGTTGAGGCGGGGCAAGCCGCGAATTTGCTGCACGGTGAACGATAGTTTGCGTTCGGTGATGGAAGAGGCTAGAGGTTCCACCGCGCCGCGCAAAATTGTTTCGACGTCGGTTTCGACAAACTTAAGGCGCAGAGATTCCAAGTCGGCTTGCGACACGTCGAGCATTTGCGTGACGACTTCATTGAGGCGGCTGCACGATTTGACGATGTTCTCGGTGATCTCCCGCAGTTCCGCGCCAGGTACGGTTTCGGTTTCGCCCATCATATTGAGCAGATCGCTGAAGCCGATGATTTGAGTGAGCGGCGTGCGTAATTCGTGCGAGGTGATGGTGATGAAGTCGGTCTTGACCTTGTCCATGTCTTTCATGCGCTCGTTGCTGTAAGCAAGAACGTCGTTGAGCGATTGCATCTCGGTGTAGAGCGTGCGCAGGTTGTTGACCAGACGCGCGTTCTTGAGGGCGACAGACGTTTGATCGGTTAACGCCGAGATGAAGGCAATTTCGGTTTTGCCGTAGCTGCCGCTGCGGCGTTTGCCCGCCGCCAATAAGCCGCTCAGTTTCTCGCCGTCGTAGATGGGCGTATACACCTCCATCTCCAAACGCGATAGCCATTTACGTTCGGTGGCTTCGAGTGATTTAAGTTGATCTTTGGTGGTGACGCCGTCGGCGAAAAGGCTGACGAAGGTATCCTTAAGTGGCAGTTTCAATGGGGCTGTCGGCACCCGCCCGAGTCCAACCAGAACATCCACGCGCGCCGCGCCCTTTTCTTCCGTAATCAGCAACAACGCCGACGTGGTTGCTTCCACTGATTGCGACAACGCTTTGCCGGCAATTTGCGCCAGTTGATTCAAATCTAAAATGGTGGCGATCTGTTTGCTGTAATCGGCAGTGACAGTTGTGCTGTTAAAACTTGTTTTGAGCAATGTCTCGCGCAGGATGGAATGAATGGCGAGGGCGAGGATGCCCATCACCAATGCAACACCTAAGACAATGAGCTGCCCGGTAAGCCCTCGTATTTCTTGAGTGATGTAGAAAGAGAGGGCGATACCGACGACGCTCATATTCGCCGTCAACACCACGAAGAGCGTATTGCCGACAATCACCCGTGTTTGGCTATTCATCAAATCTCCAAAAAGCCTTTAAAACAAGCCGATTCTTCACGCCCATATATCCCAAATTTCGATTTGGGATAAGTTTGGGATATTACTTCAAAATATAATACGTCCCTTTTTTCGCGCCGATCTTCAACAAGATTCCGCGATCCACTAAATCGCTAAGATCGAGGCGCAATGTCTTTTTTTTTTTTTTTTTTCAACAGGATTCCACGATCCACCAGATCGGTGAGGTCAAGGCGCAGCGTTTCGGGACTGACATCGGGGCAGATCTCGCGATAATCGCGATTGGTGATGCTGCCATGCTCTTTGATATAAGTGAGGGCGCGCGCCTGACGCTCGTTCATGCTCTTCGACCATGCGCCGCCTGCGGGTGCCGCCTTCCGCTCCCGCGCATTGAACAACGTCACCGTAAACGCGTGCGGTTGATCTTTAAACTTGGGCGGCTGATGCCCGCGCTGCACCATCTCTTCGATCATGCGATCAATACCCAAACCCAACTCTTCGATATACCCCCACTGAAAAAGTCCGGCAACGATGCGCGGGTTGCGCGAGAAATGTTCTTCCACCAAATTATCAACCGTAATGAATCCGGGGAGTCCACCAGGGCTGATCAACTCCATACGATCTGAATACATTCGCACTTCGATTCGCCGCCCGCGCAAACGATAATCGCGATGGCATACAGCGTTGACCAAGGCTTCACGCACGGCAAACGGCGGATACTCGGTGATCTCTTCACGTTCTAAACCTTTAACCACCGCCCCCATCGCCATCTCTTCGTAAATCACTTGCCAGGCGCGTTCAATCACTCGTGCTAACGGTCCCGTAATTTCTTCGCGTCGTCCATACCCCGCCAAGCCATCTTCACCGCGCGGCTCAGTCCCAATAAATTTTACAAAAACGAATCCGCTCTGATGGATGAACTGCTGCGGATTTTTTCCAAACAACAACATGCCAACGACAGTAGGCTTGTTTTGCGAATCCAGTGCGCCGATCTCACGTAAAGCTTCATCGGGTGTGCCGCTGAAAGTTTTTTTCTGCCGCACTTGGCGCTTCTCAATATATTCGGCGATCACCGCTTCGTCGAGATCGTCGCGCGTCGCGCCCGGCACGGCTTCTAATTCGTAATCGCCCGAAGATTTTGTCGCCGCCAATTGCCGAATCTGGTCGCCACCGAGCGGGCGATTTTCATTACCCATGCGAATCAACACGCGTCCATCTTGCAACGAATGAAGCTCAGCACTGCGCGCCACCTTGAGCGCGTAGACCGTGCCTTGCGCGCCCTCCATCTGTTCCCAATTAATGTGAATCACTGGACGGCACAAGCGCGTGGCGTTACGCACGATGCTTTCTACTTCTTCGGGGAAAAGTTTGGCGCGCATCTTACCCGCCTCATCCACGCCGATCATAATCGTGCCGCCGTCACTGTTGGCAAACGCAGCTAATAGCTCGGCGAGAGGTTCAGCTTTCGCATCGGGTAGGTAGGCAAGCATTTGGCTGGGCGGGCGGAGGAGGGGGGAGGACATTTTATTGTTGAGATAATCGTCGCGCTTCTCGCCAACGAGGGAGGATGCGATCTTGAACCAAAATGCTTATGTCCTCTGGAACAGACTTTGAAGCAAGGGTAGCGAGTTTACCGATAATATATTCGCGTCGAGG
>JACRLA010000064.1 GCA_016215145.1 Chloroflexota bacterium | reverse complement strand
TCCTTGAGGTGAACTTGGTAAATGCCAGAAGATGTGGAGATGCTTTCTCCATGTAGTAGCCTGTGTCGGCGACAATACTGATTTAGCTTTTCCCACAACAAAGACTGGGTCTTCTTCGCCATTTGAGATTGGGCTCAACTGTTCCTCACGAGGAGGGCTAGACTTATTCAGTCTTTGTCTGGCATAACTTATACTAACACCAAGTCTAATGGAGGAGCGTTCTTTGCGACGAAGCAATCTCGGTTACGCCATGAGATTGCTTTCCGCTCCGCGAAGTGCGCTCGCAATGACGGAGTGGCTGAATGGTTACAAACGAGGAATAAAAGCACACGAAAGATTCTTTGTGACCTTTGTTTCTTTGAGCCTTTGTGATTAATTAGTTGCATATAACCTTCAACTACCTTAAACTACCTACATGCCCGATCTCGATCTCTCTCCTCTCCGAACTGCCCTCAAAGAATTTATCCCGCAAGGTCGCGCCGCATTGCTCCCCGCGCTGCACGCCGCGCAAAACATCTACGGTCATCTGCCCGAACCCGTTGCCGCCGAAGTGGCGGCAACACTTAAAGTCCCGCTCGCCGACGTGCATGGCGTGATCGAATTTTATTCCATGTTCTACCGCGAACCCGTTGGCAAAACGGTGGCGCGCATCTGCGCCGACCCGGCGTGCGCCATGCGCGGCGCCGACTCGATCATCAAAGCCGCTTGCCGCAAAGCTAAAGTGATGGAAGGCGACACGTCGGCAGATGGATCGATCACGATTGAGCGATCTACGTGTTTGGGTTTGTGCAACGAAGGGGTCGCCGTCAACGTCACCCAACACGTTGGATTCAGTTCGCGCACGATCTCGTTCACCCGCATGACAAACGAATCACTCGATGATATTTTTAACGGACACGGGCGTGAAGCGGATGATTACGTCGGCGGCGATCTGCGGCTGGTTACACGGTTATGCGGGCGACGGCACGCGGCGACTTTGATCGACTATGAAGCCAATGGCGGGATGCAAGCGGTGAAGTTGCTCATCGGTAAAAAAGTTGAGGGCGCAAAGTTGATCGAAGAAGTTAAACGCTCGGGGTTAGTGGGCATGGGCGGCGCGGCGTTCCCGACGGGCGTTAAGTGGGAAGGCTGCGCGCGTGAGGCGGCATCCCCGAAGTATTTTGTGATCAACGCCGACGAATCGGAACCCGGCACATTTAAAGATCGCATCCTCATGGAGGGCGATCCGAATCGAATCATTGAGGGCGCGATCTTGGGAGCCTACGCTATCGGCGCGAGCAAAATTTATTTTTATATTCGCGGCGAGTATCCGACGGCAATCACCTGTGTGAAGAACGCGATTGAAGAATGTAAGAAGGCGGGCTACATCGGAAATGATATTTTGGGTTCGGGGTTTGATTTGGAGATCGAAGTGCGAAGCGGCGCGGGCGCGTACATCTGCGGCGAAGAGACTGCGCTGTTTGAATCCATTGAGGGCAAGCGCGGCTTCCCGCGAATCAAACCGCCCTACCCAACCACGCACGGACTCTTTGGCATGCCAACGGTGATCAACAACGTGGAGACGCTGGCGAAAATTCCTTTTATACTTTCGCAAGGCGCGGCAGAGTTTCGCAAAAATGGAACCGAGAAATCGCCGGGCTCAAAATTATTTTGCGTATCGGGTGATGTGAAGCAAGCCGGTTTATACGAAGTGCCGTTTGGCATCACGCTGCGCGAGTTGTTGACGATGGCGGGCGGCGTGGACGGAAATTTAAAATCGATCCTCTTCGGCGGCGCGGCAGGGACATTTGCCACCGAAAAAGATTTGGATGTGAAGTTAACGTTTGAAGATCTGCGCGCGGCAAAATTAACATTGGGTTCGGGTGTGGTGATGGTCTTCAATGAGTCGCGCGATATGAAAGATGTGGTGTTAAGACTCTCGCGCTTCTTCGCGCATGAGTCGTGCGGCAAGTGTTATCCGTGTCAACTGGGGACGCAGCGCCAATACGAAATAATGCAGCGCTATGTTGAAGGCAAACCACTCAAGGGCGACATGGATCGTTTGCACGACGTGGGTTGGACGATGACCGATGCTTCGTTGTGCGGCTTGGGGCAGACGGCGGGGAGTGCGGTGTTAAGTGCGATGAAAGTTTTTCCAGAGATGTTTGAGGTTTGAAAAGGAAATAAAGGAGATGGGGGAAATAAGGGAAAGGGGATGAGGCGGTTTTCGCGGTTGAGAATGTTGAAGCAAGAAAAATGTTCGGGAGCGGATTAGAAAGGCTCGAACTCTCACTTATCCAATCAGAAAAAGTTTTGTGCCGGGTGTACGCACTTTAATCACGAATGACTCGAATAAACGAATAACGCGAATTTTTATTATGCCAACGCTCTCAATAGACGACAAACAAGTAACCGTCCCCGAAGGCACGACGATCCTCAAAGCCGCACAGGGTATCGAGGCAAACATCCCGACGATCTGTTATCACGATCACTGCACGGCGAATGGCTTGTGCCGTATGTGCGTGGTGGAAGTAGAAGGTCAACGATTGCTTCAAGCCTCATGCGTGGCGAAGGTAAGCGATGGAATGATCGTGCATACGCGCAGTGAAAAAGTTGAACGCGCACGCCGCACGATCTTGGAGATGATGCAATCGGCGATTGATCTTTCGGAAGCAGATGCGATCAACTTAATGGCAGACGACTACGAAGCCGACGAGACTCGTTTCAATCATGGCAAGCCGCGCACCCATCCGATCCACGACGACAACCCGATGTTCATCCGCGATTACTCGAAGTGCATTTTGTGCTGGCGCTGCGTGCAGGTGTGCGCCAACGACGCGCAGTATGCTTACGCAATTAATTTTAACGGGCGCGGATTTGAAACAAGCATCGGCACATTTTTTGATAAGGGCATGACGGAGACAACGTGCGTATTCTGCGGTCAGTGCGTGGGCGTGTGTCCCACTGGCGCGTTGAAAGCGAAACGCGAATTTTTATTGCAAGATGGAATGACGCCCGACGAAATTATGAATATGACTCGCGGCGAGCGGCGCAAGAAGCGAACAAAGGCGAGCGCCGAGGAGCGTGGGGCGTTGACCGAGATGATTGAGAAATTAGATGGGAAGAGGGAGTAGCGCGTAATCCGTATTGCGTATTGCGTGATGCGTGATACGTGATACGTAATACGCGATACGCAATATATTTTATGTTCACTCACATTCTCTTAGCATTCGATGGTTCAGATCATGCGCGGAAGGCGACGCAGTTGGCGGGAGATATTGCGCGCGAGCAGCAACCCACAGCGCTGGTGCGTGTGGTCGTTGCCGTGGACCCGATCAAAGCCGACATTGGCGAACCCAATTTCAGTCGAACGGTCTCCGAGCGAGCGTTACACGGAGAAAAGTTGATCGAAGAGGCGCGGCAATTGCTTGGCGCCGGGTTGGAGATTCACAACGACTTGTTGTTCGGTCCCGCTTCGGAAGAGATCGTCAACGCCGCCGAGATTCGCAAGTGCGATCTCATTGTCATGGGGTCACGCGGAATCGGTGGTTTGCGTGGATTGTGGTT
>JACRLA010000063.1 GCA_016215145.1 Chloroflexota bacterium | reverse complement strand
GCTTTTACTTTTTTCCGGAATCTTTTGAAGTTGTCAAATCAACTGATAATGACTGCACAATCACAATGTCCCAATTATCCATCGTTGATACTCAGAAGCTCTCATGGAAACAGATTTATGAGGTTAGAAAAGACACTAAGTCATGGGAGCGGCTAAAGCGGTTTCGCCTCTTCTTTCATGAAAATTACAGTGACAAGGATATTCACTTTATTGAAGACGATCTTCAGACACGGATAGCAGACTACCATTTAGCTTGTAAAGAGCACGGTTTTGAAACTATTAATGGGGTATTTCAAAAAGTCACAAGTTCACAAACGCTAATAGGCGCAACTGGAACAGGAGTTGGAGCCATTGTCTCTCACCAATTAGGTCTACCACTAACAATTCCTTTAGCTGCAATATCTGCCACAGCCATTGCTCTTGAACTAGGAAGCATCTTGCTTGAAGTGGCTAAAGGGAAACTATCACTTGGTAAGCTAAAAGAAACCCACGAAGTAGCCTACATCGTTGATCTCAAGAAAAGAGTAAAATCAAAGTGATTTAAGTATTATTTGAATATCAGTTTTTGGCTGCTTAAACTGCGTTGCGCCGGATGGCTTCGCCTCGCTCGGGTCGCCGCCATTTACGCAATCCATTCGGCAAAACAAAAATGAACTCATCACACACAACCGCACCCTCACCCGTTGCGGTTTTTGTTTTGGTATACACTATCGCCATGTCCTCCTTCATTCATCAACACGACAAATCGCAAACCATAAATCATTTTGCGGCGCACGTCTCGGCGGGCAAAGTAAAATTTTTTCAAGCGGCGGGGATCGAGTTTGTGTCGGGCAAGCGCGAAGGCGTTTATATGTGGGATGTGGAGGGTGACAAGCAGCTCATCAACTGTCACTGCAATGGCGGCGTCTTCAACTTGGGGCACCGCCATCCGCAAATCACCCAAACGCTCATCCATAGCCTGAACGAACTCGACATCGGCAACCATCATCTCATCAGCGAGCAACGCGCCGCGCTGGCGCACAAACTGGCGTCGCTCACTGCCCTGCCCTTCACCGTGTTCGGCGTGAGCGGCGGCGAAGCAGTTGATCTGGCGATCAAAGTTGCGCGCGGTTACAGCCGAAAGAAAAAAATAATTTCGGCACGCGGCGGCTATCACGGGCATACCGGACTCGCGCTGGCAACCGGCGACGAAAAGTATTACGCCCCCTTCGGCGCGAAACTGCCGCACTTCGATCAGATTCCGTTTAACGATTTTGATTCGATGAAAGATGCGATTGATGATCACACTGCCGCCGTCATTCTGGAAACGATCCCGGCAACGCTTGGGATGCCGATTCCTGATCCCGACTTTTATTCGCGCGTCCGCCAACTGTGCGACGAGCGAAACGTGATTCTGATTCTGGACGAAGTGCAAACGGGCTTGGGGCGCACCGGCAAGTTATGGGGCTTCGAGCATTTCGGCATCGAGCCGGACATCATGGTGATCGGCAAAGGGTTAAGTGGCGGCGTGTATCCGATGAGCGCGACCTGCTTCAAAGCCAAATACGAATCGATCTTCCACAAAGACCCCTTCGTTCACATCTCCACCTTTGGCGGCGCAGAGGTCGGCTGCCCGGTGGCGATGAAGGTCTTAGAGATTTCATCCGATCCAAAATTTTTGGCTCACGTCAACGAGATGGCGAGCGTGTTCGCCGAAGGCTTTGGGCGGTTGCGCCAGAAGCATCCGCATTTGGTGAGGTTGCGCCAACTCGGTTTGATGATGGGGATCGAAATGATCAACGAGTATTGCGGACCGCTCTTCACCAAAGCGGCGTACGACAACGGCTTCCTTTCGATCTACGCCAACAACGACACGCGCGTGGCGCAGTTCTTGCCGCCTCTGATTATTGACCGCGCACTTGCCGATGACTTGCTCTTGCGCGTGGACGCGGCGCTGGCGCAGGTGAAGAAGATGATGGGAATGTAAAAACTTTAATCACGAATATCACGAATGGGCGAATTCGACGAATAAAACCAAAAACAAATTCGCGTTATTCGTCTATTCGAGTCACGCAGTCCCCGAAGCGTAGCGAAGTGGGATTCGTGATTAAAAAACCGTGGTTTATGTAAACTCTGGAATGAAGCGAAGATTATGATTAACATCAATCTCCTCAAACAATTTGAACATCAACTCGATCCACGCTTTCCCGAAAAGAGCGTGAAGGTTTTAGGCTATGGCGAAATCAGCACCGTGTTAGAAATTGGCGACTCGGGTTTGGCGTATAAGCGTATGCCAATGTTCAACGCCGATGATGAAGTGGTGGCATACACCCGCGCCTTCGACGAATACGTGCGGCTGCTGCGCGATAAGGTAGGCATCCGAGTCATCACCAGCGAATTAGCCACGTTCAAACGTGATGATACAAAACGAATCATCGCTTACATGGCGCAAGAGAAATTGCCTGCGCGATCCATCGGCAACAGTTTGATTAAGAGCCTCTCGCAAGAAAACGCGGTTCGACTCACCACCGCGATTCTGCGCGAGTTCAAAAAAGTTTTCGCGTTCAACCAAAAGAACGCGGGCAAGTTGGCGTTGGGCATTGACGGGCAGTTTTCAAATTGGGCGGTAGGGAATCTAGAGTCGGCATCCCCTGAGTTGCCCGCCGAGATTCGTTTGATCTACTTCGACGTCAACACCCCGTTGTGGCGTAAAGAGGGAGCCGAGCAACTCAACACGGAATTATTTTTGCGGAGTGCGCCGTCGTTCTTGCGTTGGGTGCTACGCTTATTCTTTTTACAAGACGTGGTCGGGCGCTATTACGATCTGCGGAAAGTGTGCATTGACCTTCTGGCAAATCTTTACAAGGAGCAACGCCCCGAACTCATTCCGGCATTGATCGAGATCGTCAACAAGTTTTTCGCCCAAGAGTTGGGTGAGGCGAACATCCAGCCGCTCGCGGCGAAAGAGATCGAAGATTATTATCGTGAAGATGCTTTCATCTGGCGCATCTATCTCGCCTTCCGAAAAATAGATCGCGCATTGCACAGAGTGTTAGGCAGAGACTATCCATATATTTTGCCGGAGAAGGTGGAGAGGTAGCGGCGGGTAGTCTAAAAAATCCTTGACTTAATGCGCGTTTCGCCTACACTCATATTATGGAAACCATCCAATTAACAGTTGACGAATCTCTGCTTGCAGAAGTTGATCGTGTAACGCGCGTACTAGCAATGACTCGCGCGGCTTTCATTCAAGCCGCGTTAGAACTCGCGTTACGAAATCAAAAAACAATCGCGTTAGAGCAGCGGCACGCTCAAGGCTACGCCCGCCAACCGATCAAATCTGGCGAGTTCGATGAATGGGAGTCAGACCAATAAACAAAAAACCGCAAGCCTCTCGCTTGCGGTTTTTTGTTTTCTATTTGCGTTTTACAAATCGCCTAAACGTCAATCGGGCTACGGTGTAGAGCGCGCGCATGATCTCGTTGCGCGAAATTTTAGTCTGCCCCTCGGTGCGGTCTTCGTAGAGGATCGGCACTTCGCCCACGCGCCAGCCTTTGCGCTGAACCAGATATAGCATTTCAATTAAAAACGAATAGCCCGACGAGAAGATGTGATCGAAGTTGATCGACTCTAAGACCTCACGCCGATACAAGCGAAAACCTGCCGTCGTATCATTCGCCTGCAAACCCAATGCGCTCTTGGCGATTAAGTTCGCGCCTGAACTCAATGCGTTGCGGAACCACGGCGCACCGACCATGCCGCCGCCATCTACATAGCGCGAACCGATCACCAGATCAGAATCGTTTGCCAATGTCACCATCGAAGGAATGTATTTAGGATTGTGCGAGAAGTCGGCATCCATCGTGAGAACGTGGGTCGCGCCAAGCGAAAACGCTTTGCGGAATCCGGCAATGTAGGCGGTGCCGAGTCCCATTTTGCAGGGGCGATGAACAGCGATCACGCGCGCATCCTTTGCCGCCCATTCATCGGCAATCGCACCCGTGCCGTCAGGTGAACCGTCGTCTACGTTGATCACTTTGAGATCAACGGGCAGCGCCAATAATTGCTCGATCAACTTTGGCAAGTTTTCTTTTTCGTTGTAAGTGGGAACGATAACGTAGAGTTGCACTCGAAACCTTTATTGCCCACGAAGAACACGAAGAAGCACTAATAAGGTTTTTCTTCGTGCCCTTAGTGAACTTAGTGGGGGCGAGAAGTTTTTAATCCCTGATCAAAAATATCCACATCGCCAGCCACAGCCACGAATAGTTAAGAACACGCCGCGATTTTACCAGAGAAGCAAACAACAAAGTAGCGAGGACGAGTCCACAAGCGAAACGGAAGATCGCCACAGGTTCGCGGAACGTGGAGAAGGGCGTGAAGGGGATGATCGCCGCGTTGATGCCTAATGCCCAGACGTACGGATGAAAATTTTTCTTCAACGCTTCGCGCACCGCCGCAACGATGCCCCATAAACTCGGCAACATGATCCAGGGGATAAGAAACAACAAATAGACTATAAAGACCACAAGACTACTCGACGCAATTCGCAATACGCCCATGAAGGGGATGATCTCGAATGGCGTTCCCATGCAACCGCCGGAGCCGATGCCGAAGGAGCCGAAGAGTTGATAGAGGAGGAGTTGCCAATGCGCAAAAGGTAAAACGGAAAAGGAAAGAAGGGAAAGAAAGGAAAGGCGATTGCGCGTGAAGAGGGCGTGCGCGATTTGGGCAATGACAAAAAGTGCTGCCGTCTCTTTCGCAAAGACCGCCAGCCCAAGTAGAACTGCCGACCACGTCACACGCTTTTTTGAATCGGTAAGATACGCCGCCGCGACCAAGCCATAAGACAGCGGCTCGGCAATGTCCGTCCGCACCGAGACGCTTAACCCCGCCCAGAGTCCGTAGACTAGTGCATACCATCGGCTCACGCCTTGATCAATTAAGAGTCTCTCGACGATATAAGTTCCGATTGTGTGAGCGATCAAGTTGATAAGCGGGATCGTCCAGGCGATGAGACTCACGTTGCCGAATGCAAGAACGCGGGCAAACATAGGTAACAAGATGCGTTGGTAGCGATAGGCGGGAACGTCGAGAGTGGAGATTAGAGATTGGAGATTGAATGGATCGCGGGCGATGAAGTAGGTGAATTGTCCATCGTAACCGGTGCAAACTGTGTCGCCGATTTTGGCGAAGGCGAGGGGGTCGAGGTTGTTGCGAAATAAAATGAGGCTCAGGTAGAGGAGGTGAGCGAGGAGGGTGAGTGAGGTGGGAGTGAAGAGGCGTTTCATGTTTGCGTGATGCGGGACGAGTGATGCGTATTTCGTATTGCGTATTGCGTGATGCGTGATGCGTGATAAGTGATGCGTGATACGTGATCCGTTTATCCGTTAAACACCCGTTGACGCCAGTATGCCATGACCCAAATCACTAATGAAACAACACTGATGATCAATCCAATCGTAAACGATAACGGCGCGTATTCAAACGTGATCGTGTGTTCGCCTTTGGGAATAAAGACGGCGCGGAAGAGGTGATCGGCGATGAAGAGTTGGGAGGGTTGACCGTCAATGAGGACGCGCCAGCCGGGGTAGTAAGAGTAAGAGGCTATAACATAACTGTCACGATCTAACGTGATGCGTGATGCGTGATGCGTGAGGGGTATTGCGGATTGCGGGTTGCGGATTGGTTCGAGGACGACGGTTGAATCGGGATCGAAGGTGGGGGAGGAGATGGCGGCGAGGGATTCTTGAGGCGAGGAAACGATTTGGGCTTGAGGGATGACTCGCAGGCGAGAAGCTTTGGAATCGACGCGCGGCGAGACGAGGCGTATGGGCTTGATGATCGTTTGCACATCGGCGAGATCGAGTAGGCGCGGATTACCTTCCATCGCTTTGACGAAGTTAACATAACGCTCGGTGAGGAGTGGATCGAAGTTGTTAGCGGATTCGACCTTGTTGAGGACGGTGAGGTTGGGCAAGAACGTATCACGGATCTGTTGAGGAGTGAGGGAATAAAAATTTTTGAACGTGACATATTCTTTGAACTTCACACGATACTCGTCTTGATCGTATTGATAGGTGCGACCTGATAAATTTTCTGAAGGCGGTAGAGAATAGAAAGAGGAGTCAATGGTGGGGTTGAGACGGATGGCAGAGATTCCAAGATCAACGGCGATAAACAGAATGGTGAAGACAACCCAACGTTTGGGAGCGGTTGGTTGGTTGAGGGTGAGGATGAATGTGACCGCGCTCACGGCGGCAACACCGATGAGCGATGTGGCGATGGTGAGAGGGCGGACATCGGTGAGAGTCACCGCACCCACGATTCCCAAGATCATCATGGCGATGCTTCCAGCAATTCCGAGTCGTGACCAATAGCGTTTGCGATTCGATTCTTTCCATTGATCGGCGCCGATACCGGCGAGAAGACTCGCGGCGAAGGTGTAGCCGATTAACATGCGAGCGGGCGCTTGAAAAAAATTGAAGCCGGGGATGTAGCGATAGAAAAATGGAAAGATGGGCGTGTTGCTGCCGAGCGCGAGTTCGACGGAGATGATGGCGAGCGCGAAAAGAAAAACGATGTCGCCGAGATGAATTTTTTTGTTGCGGCGCGCGGTGATGAGGGCGTAGAGGGCGAACATGAGCGGCATGATGCCGAGATAGATCGCGTCTTCCCAATAGGTGGCGTAGCCCCAATAGTTTCCGTCGGCGGGATGACCGAAGAGATCGGGTGCGATGGCGGTGAGCAAGCGCCAACCCCACAACGAGTAGGTCATCACAAAATCGTAATCGGCGGATGAGGCGCGTGGCGTTTCGCGCAAGAGTTCGTAAGTGGGGAGGAGTTGAACGGCGGTGAGGCAGAGGGCAAAGAGGACGGCGAGGGAGAATTTGAAAAGATTAAGGATTAAAGATTGGAGACTGGAGATTCCGGCTTTTTTGAGATCATCGAGACTGCGATAAAAGTCTTGTTTGGGTTTGAGCGATCTCCAGCACAACCAAGCGGCGGCGATGAGCAATGTATAGAAAGAACTTTGAGCGTGACCGGCGAGGAGTTGGAGGGAGATGAGGGCGGAGAGAATCAGTAAATGGTAATTGGTAATTAGTAATTTGAGATTAGAGACTGGGGATTGGTGGCTAGATGGTTGGGTGGTTGGGTGGTTGGGATTTGAAGTTGG